>JBCDMB010000007.1 GCA_038744685.1 Verrucomicrobiota bacterium | reverse complement strand
GAGATTTCCTTCTTCTCTAAATCGATAATGGCAATCGCATTGCTTTCTTGGAGGGTGACCATGGCGATACTACCATCTGGTGAGACGGCTATGTATTCGGGTTCGAGATTCTGTGAAAGGCTGGAGGCGGGATTTCCCGGATGAAGACCTTCAATGGTTGTTCCGTCAAAACTCTCGAAGGTAAGGTGGACTGGGTCTTCATAGGCGGTGAGCGGATCCGTTCCGATGGGTATAATCGATACCGATCCGGGTGGATCGATGGAGTAGTCGTCGGAAGGCTCTCCCTCGTTCGCAACGAGTAGGTAAGATCCGTCGGGTGTAAAGGTCACCATATCTGGGAGTGGACCAACCTCGACCTTCTGGAGTAATGCGCCTTTTGGATCAAAGAATGCAACCAAACCGTTGTCCGTTGCGGGATCGGAAGAAACGGCAACAGCGATCAGATCATCGTGAATCGCTACGGATTGCACCCCATCACCATGTGCGTCCAGTGGGATGGAAAAGGATTTGGTTGGGTTCTTTGGATCGCTAATCTGCACCACATCGATCCCCGGAAGATTTCCATTTACAATAAAAAGCTGCTGAGATTCAGGATGGTATTGGACGATCTCGGCAGCGCCTTCATCAAAAACGCCAGTCGACCAGGTGCCGATCGGTTTCAAGGTGATTGCTGAAGCAATCGAAGCAGCAAAGAGTAGAGTGGGTGGAATGGGATTTACCATTCGAGGTTTGTCGGGCCAATTGATGTCGCCGACAAGTCTACAGTGTTTGGGAGGTGTGACGTTTTCGACACACAATTTTTGAGGGAAATCGAAGTGCCCTTAAGGAGAAGCGTGTGATTTCGGACTGTCTGTCGACTAGCGAACAAACGGTATCAGTCTGTCAGTTTTACCCTAGAGCATTCTGTATTCATTCTGTCCAATCAGGCTGAGAGGATTTCTTGCGGCCAACGAGGCAGAGCGCCTCGTAGCGCACTAGAAGTGCGTGAGAGTCGCTCAAACGCTGTTGGCACAAAAAAACACTCAGTCCTACTGATGGGGCAAAAAAGAGGGGTCGCAGCGTTAGTCCTGAGTTTACGGGCTTCTAGCCCGCTACACTCAGGGCCGCCTTGCGCTGCCCTCTTTTTTCTCCCCACCTGATGCGACAGAATGAATACAGAATGCTCTAGACTGTCTTGGAGTATCGTGCCTGCTCACTGTATCGATCTCTATCAAAGCACATGGCAATGTTCCTCAAAAAAAGGCGTCCAATTTCGCTCACCTGAATTGTGTTCCCATTGTCCTGAATCAGTCCGTCGTCCACAAGTTCGACCAGCTGCGATTCGCTCTCCTGAAAATAGTCGTCGAAATCGATATTCCATCGAACTCCAAACTCTTCGCGATCAATCTGGAGGTCACACATGAGTCGCTGGATGGCATCGCGTCTAATCCTATCATCCTGATCCAGGAGGCATCCGCGTTCGATAGGGAGTTTCCCTGAACTGAGAAGATGCGTGTAAGTTTCGAGATTCTTTGAATTCTGACGGTAGGCCGATGATGTTTGGGAGATTGACGAAATACCGAATGCGGCAATCTCCAAACCGGCCTTGGTGCTATAGCCTTGAAAATTTCGCTGCAGGGATTTGGCGTCTTGGGCGAGAACCAGCTCATCCTCCGGTTTAGCAAAGTGATCCATCCCGATGTACCGGTATCCATTCTCCGTCAAAAAACTCACAATCAACCGAAGCATCTCCACCTTCTCCTCTGCCGACGGGAGGCCTGCTTTTTCAAGCATTCGTTGGGCGGGTTTCATCCAAGGGACGTGAGCGTAGTTGAAGATAGCAAAACGATCGGGATCAAGGGTAAGAACTGTCTCCAATGTCTTCCGAAAAGAACGAACGGTTTGACCGGGTAGCCCGTAGATCAAGTCGATATTGACGGACTCGAACCCATAGTCACGGAGCCAAGTCATCGTTCGAATATTGGTCTCTTGCGGCTGAATCCGATGGATGAGTTTCTGAACTTTCGGATCTACATCCTGAACGCCAAATGAGGCACGCTTTACCCCGATGGACCCGAACGCGTTGACCTGTTCTTCAGTTAGATGAGCGGGAGCTAGCTCCACTGAGCATTCCGCATCATCGGAAAAAGTGAAGCGTTCCCGGATGGACGACCCCAATTGTCGAATCGCATCAGCCGGAAAGAAATTGGGTGTGCCTCCTCCAAAATGCAGCTGTTCCACGACTCGACCCGAAACCAGCTCATCCCGGTAGAGATTCATCTCCATCTCCAGTAGCTTGCTGTACTCTCCAACTCGACTTCGGTCTTTGGTGATGATCGTATTGCAGCCACAGAACCAACAGAGGGTTTCACAAAACGGAAGGTGAAAATAGAGCGATAGTGGAGCGGTCGAGTTTCGGGTGTCAGAAAGAAGTGAGGAGACGTCCACCTCCTCCTTGAAATGAATTGCAGTCGGGTACGAGGTGTAGCGGGGGCCCGGCCGGTTGTACTTTTCGATCAGACCAGGTGGGATATCCAGAGAGACAGTCATCACCGCAGGTGAGCGGTTTCACACTTCGTAATCGACGACCGCGCGCTCACGGGTCAGTGGTCCAATCAGATCTTTGACCTTTTCATGCTCAGGATGGATCTGGTAACTCTCCAAGTCCTCCTTGGATGCGAAGGCGGTGTAAAGAGCCATTTCGAAAGAGGCAGGGGAACCGTTGAAATCCCGGCCGACCTCAATTTCCAAAAGCTCCGGAACCACTCCCTTCAAGGCGAGGAGGGATTCTTTGACCCTATTCATGTTCTCTTCCTTCGAATAGCCATCGGCTGTTTCCTTAAATTTCCAAATCACGATGTGCTTAATCATGTGGAGGGAGATATCGAAGAACCATCGTTGACTCAAACAAAAGTAGGCAAACAGGTCGCTTCTCCTTTCCGAAAGTAACTTTGCCAGCGGGAAGGCCGTATTGGGATCTGTCCTAAAACCTAAAACTCCTTCAACGTCGTCTGCGAAAGAATCTCCGAGGAAACACCGAACCCTATCTGCTCTGTCCGCAGGAGAAGGGTTTTTTGAAAGGTCTGTGGAATGGAGGGTAAATCGTGGTGAGAAGCAAGGAGAAGCGACCCCTCTTGGACCAAAGAAACAAGAATCTGTGAAAGGGTCTCGGATGCAGATGGATCCAATCCGGAAAACGGCTCGTCCAACAGAAACAGGGTAGCGCCACCAGCAACAGCCCTCGCGAGAAACGCTCTCTGCTGCTGACCGCCGGAAAGCTCTCCAATTCGTCTTTTTGTCAGATCCTTGAGTCCCATTTTGTCGATGGCTTCGTCTGCTGCGTTCCGGTGTCTTTTCGAAAACTTTCCCCAGGAACCGGCTTTCGAGTATAGACCCATTTCAACAAGGCCCTGAACGGTGATCGGAAAGTTCCAGTCGATCTCCTCGCGCTGCGGAAGGTAGGAGAGCAGACTACGGATCGCTTCCTTGGTCAACTTCGACTCGTTCCAATGGATCTCTCCGCTTACCCCTTGAATGAGACCAGCGATGGCTTTCAAAAGAGTGCTTTTGCCAGCACCGTTCCGACCGATAATGGCAACGGATTCTCCACTTTCTGCGGAAAATGAGACATTCTTTAGCGCACAGTTCTTCTGATAGTGGACGGTTAGGTTCTCCACCCGTAAGCACCCCTTCTTTCGGTCACTCATTGAAATCGGACCGGCGAATGGTGATTGTCGAGGCAGGTCTTCGAATCCAATGCACCGTGCTGTCGGTTCCTTCAGAAGAATCCTCTACCTCGATGCGGATGGCTACAGGTAGATCACGAGGATCGAATGACCCCGAGAGAATCAATGCTTCATCGTTCCATCTTTCCAACTCTACCGAGAATGCCGAATCGGTCATGGTGAGAACCTCGACGTTCTGATCACCCAGAGCGACATGAGACGACGCAAATGGAGCGGTTGCGATCACTTCGATAAAGACTGGGTTTGGAGAAAGCTCCGCGTAGTCAGCTTTGTCTACTGAAGTTAACAGGTCCGTATCATACGCCTGCTTTGTGTTTCCTACAATTGACGACAAAGCCAGCCACCCAACCGCAATCAGGAGGAGGAGGATAAGAATCTGAAGTGGAGGCCAAACACGCATCGCAGACGAAACCGCAACCGAGGCTAGTCGCCCAAGTTAGGATTCGGCAACCGAAGACGAGCGTGGAACTTACTTTTTGGCCGCCTCGAGCTCTTGGGCCTTCTTGACAACCAGATCGGAGATGTTCTTCGGGGTCGATGCGTAGTGAGAGAACTCCATAGAGAACTGACCACGGCCCGAAGTCATTGTGCGTAACGCACCGATGTAGCCAAACATCTCACTCAGCGGGGTTTCCGCTTTGATCCTGACTCCTGATGCTGCCGGTTCCTGGCTCAGGATGACCCCGCGACGTCGATTCAAATCGCCGATCACGTCGCCCATCTTATCGTCACCACAGAACACGTCGACCTTCATGATCGGTTCTAGGATTTCTGGGGCGGCTTTCGGAACTGTTTGACGGTAAGCTGCTCTGGCAGCCGTTTCGAAAGCGACCGCTGACGAGTCCACCGCGTGGAAAGCTCCATCGCTTAAAGTCACCTTGAAATCGAGGCAGGGATATCCGGCCATAACGCCCTTTTCTACCGAGTTTCTGAAGCCCTTCTCGACTGCAGGCCAGAACTCGCGCGGAACGTTTCCTCCAACAACCTTGGACTCGAATTCGAAACCGGATCCCGGATCAAGTGGCGTTAGGGTGTAGTCGATCTTGGCAAACTGACCTGCACCACCGGACTGCTTCTTGTGCGTGTAGGAGTCAGTGAACTCTCGGGTGATGGTTTCCCGGTAAGCCACCTGCGGTTCACCCACGGAAACTTCGACGCCGTGTGTGCGCTTAAGGATGTCCACCTTGATGTCCAGGTGAAGCTCACCCATTCCCTTCAAAATGGTCTCTCCGGAGTCCTCATCGGTTTCCACGCGGAAGGACGGGTCCTCAGAAACCATTTTGCCGAGGGCGACTGACAGCTTTTCTGCATTTCCTTTGTCGTTCGCCTGAACCGCGATCGAGATCACCGGATCGGGAAAGATCATAGGCTCGAGAGTCGCTGGATCGTTTGGATCACAGAGAGTGTGACCGGTCTGAACAGACTTCATGCCGAGAAGTGCTACAATGTCACCTGCTTTGGCAGTATCGATCTCACTTCGATCATCGGCATGCATTTCGATAATGCGTCCGATACGCTCGGTTTTGCCGGTGGCCGTATTGAGGACGGATTGGCCCTTGGCGATTGTGCCCGAGTAGAGGCGGGTAAAGGTGAGAGCTCCATACTTGTCGTCCATGATTTTGAACGCCAAAGCCCGGAGCGGCTCACTGTCGGAGACCACTGCAAACTCACCCGTTTCATTCCCTTCCAGATCGATTTCTGGCTGAGGTGGGACCTCAGTTGGTGCAGGAAGGTAATCTACTACGCCATTCAAAAGGGGCTGAACCCCTTTGTTCTTGAAAGACGATCCGCAGTACGTGGGGAAGAACGACAGATTAATGGTTCCTTTTCGAATACACTTCTTGAGTGTCTCGATATCGGGTTCATTTCCTTCGAGATAGGCCTCCATAACCTCGTCGTCCTGTTCGACAGCAGTTTCGATCAACTTCTCACGATACTCCTCCACTTTTTCGACCATATCTGCGGGAACATCCGTGATTTCATAGTTGAGCGGATTTCCGGAATCGTCCCACACCCATGCTTTCCGGGTAAGAAGATCAACGATCCCTTTCAGGTCGCTTTCCGTTCCAATGGGCAGCACCATGACAAGAGGCGTCGCCCCGAGAACGTTTTTCACCTGGTCGACCACTCGGTAAAAGTCGGCTCCAATGCGGTCTAGTTTGTTGACGTAGATCAGGCGAGCTACCTTTGAATCGTTTGCGTAACGCCAATTGGTCTCGGACTGGGGCTCAACGCCTCCAGAACCGCAGAAGACGCCAATTCCACCGTCTAGAACTTTAAGCGAACGGTAGACCTCAATCGTGAAGTCAACGTGACCCGGAGTGTCAATAATGTTGAAACGGTGGTCGTCCCAGAAACAGGTCGTTGCGGCCGACTGGATGGTGATCCCGCGCTCTTGTTCCTGCTCCATGAAATCGGTCGTTGCCGCACCATCATGCACCTCGCCCATTTTGTGGATCCGGCCGGTTAGCATGAGAATACGCTCGGTCGTAGTCGTTTTGCCGGCGTCAACGTGTGCGAAGATGCCGATGTTCCGGTATTTGGATATGTCGCTCATGGATGTTCTCTATTAAAAAAACTTTCGAAAATACTGAGGTGGAAACCGACTGCAAGGAAAGAAAGAGAATGCTTTGGAACTCGGTGGGTGGCTGGGCACACTCTCTCGGAGGTGTAAGCCTCAGGCAGAAGCGTTCTTGCGCTTAGCGGAGTTCCTGATTGAATTAGGCCATCTTCACATTGAAAACAATAGTCTTTCTGGGCCTCCTCTGCCTATTCGCTGGTTCATCCGTTCGTGCTCAAGTCCGGCAAATTGATTTTACCCAGCGTAACGAAGCTATCGAGTCGAAACGTTTTGAGACCAGCTCGGAAAATCCAGTGCCTAGTGGAAAGTGGATGTCTCGGCGCTACAACACCACTTCGTTTCAAACCACTGACCACCCATTTGCATCTCAGAAGTTTTCGGTTGAGAAGATCAACCTGTTTCAATCCGACCGCTTTGAGACCCCGGAGCTTGACATGGGCATGATGGAGACTGGTGATTTCCGAGGGAGCGGACTGCTCTTCGCATCATCAAATCTGGAGCGTATTCGCTTCAACACTCTCCACCACAGTGCCAATCGGGAGTCGGTTGTTGCTGACCGACCGGCGGTGAGGTTTGAGGATCTGGTGGATCAGCTATCCCTCGCTGAATTAAATCGATATCAATTCAGAAGGAGCCGTGCTCGAGAGCCGGGAGTTCCAGTCCAGCAGGCTGCCAGTGGAGCCGGAAACAGGTGATCATCTGAAGGTCTCTCGGTCTTGCTACGATCAGCAAAAATTGGGAAATGCCGAACTACGAATACGAAACCGTCCCGAGAAAAAGGGGTGAGAAGCCAAGGCGTTTTGAGTTTTCTCAGTCAATCAAGGATAAACCTCTCACCCATCACCCCGAAACTGGTGAAGAGTTGAGAAAAGTGTATTCCGGGTTCTCTGTCGGTCCCTCAACGGCGCGAGGTTCCAGTGGCAGTCCTTCTTCGGGGGGTGGGTGCTGCGGTGGAGGCAGCTGTGATTGTAGCAACTAAGAGAAGTCTACCAGGCGTCGGGAGCGATTGACCCCAGCACTTGGTAGCCATCGCCAAGAGGTTTCAAGACAAACGTCACTCCTTGCGGTTCGGGATAGATACCGGTTGCGGCTTCAAATGGATCGTCATGGGCAACGATTACGGTGTTGGTCCCGTCGGCAGGTATAGCAGACAAGTAGGGAGCAACTCTTTTCTTCATCTCGGCAAACTGCTCAGGAGTGTAGTCCTCGAACGGCAAGAAGTTGAAGTCGGGATTCTTCTCGTATTCGCCGAAGGCGAGCCATGCGGTTTGCCATGCTCTAAAATACTCACTGCTCAGGACAATCCCGACCGGAATGTTGTAAAACCGAACGGCATTTCCGATGTGCACAGCTTCGTGCCAACCCGCTTCACTGAGGACTCTTTGCGTCGAACCATCGTTTACGTCTGCGGAAACTTGATCGGCATAGTCTTTTTCCGTCGTTGCATGCCGGATGTAGAGAATGAGACCTCCTTCTTCCAATTGCTCCAACAATTCAGATTTGCTCAAACCTTCGTCGAGGCTTGTGTCATCTGCCGATAAAACAGAAAGCGTCAGAGCACTGGCGAGTAGTGAGAGAGTGAGTTTTTTTGGATTCATCGGGTTACTAAAGATTCACTAAATGAAGACTGAATCTCAATAATGCGAAGGAGAGTCGTTCGGCGTCAATGGAGAAAGGGAATTAGAGCAATCTGCACACACGGTGATAAGCTACGCTGATGAATTTCGAGGCCTCAAATCGTGAGATCTCACTTCTGAGAAGCCTTCATGAGAATATCTCCAGACCTTCCGGGAGGAGTCTCTAGAGGCATGTTGACAGGTCAATTCATCTCCTGGTCGTCGTTTGGAGGACGAGCGTTTTATGGGCACTTCGAGAGCAACTGTCTCAGGCTGGGGCCGGTAGGACTCTTCTTGTTCCGAACAATCTCTTCCGGAGTGCCGGCGTGAATCACTTGCCCGCCTTTAGACCCGCCTTCCGGTCCGATTTCCAGAAGGTAATCGGCCTCGGCGAGAATGTTAGCTTGGTGCTCGATGACAATTACTGTGTGTCCATCGTCGACAAGACGATGAAGAAGACCCGTTAGCCGCTCACAGTCTTTGAGGTGGAGTCCAATGGTTGGCTCTTCAAGCAGGTAAAGGTTTTCGTATCCAGAGGATCCTGAACCTCCCTCAGCCAGTTCGCTGACAAGCTTTAGACGTTGTGCTTCACCTCCGCTTAGGGTCGGGGAGGGCTGGCCCAGCTTGAGGTAGCCGAGTCCTGTTTCGACCATGAGCTGGAGAACTTTCTGGATGCTGTTATCGAAGTAGAAAAAGTCGGCTGCCTCCTCGAATGACATTTCCAAAACGTCTGCGATCGATCGATCTCGCCAGAGGATTTCGAGAAGATCGTCCCGGTAGCGTTTCCCCTCACACTCTTCGCAAACGACAGACGCATTAGGTAAAAAGTTCATCTCCAGCTTGCGGACGCCCGCACCCTTACAAGTCTCACATCGGCCACCAGCAGAGTTGAAGGAGAAGGATCCTGAATGTAGTCCTCTGACCTTTGCTTCGGTCAATGAAGCAAAGGAGTTTCTAATTTTATCAAAAACGCCGATGTAAGTGGCTGGAGTGGATCGTGATGTCTTTCCGATCGGTGATTGGTCGATCTCGATCACCTTTCGGATTCCCAGGAAGCCGGATACTCTACGAATCAAAGAAGCACCAGTTTGTCCGGTTCCGAAAATCTTCTTCAAGGCACCTGCACCTAACTGTTTTGAGTCGTTTGCCAATCCGAACCCGACCGAGCGAAGAATAGCCTCATGGACCAGAGTCGACTTTCCCGCGCCGGAGACGCCGCAAACTGCTGTGAGTCGACGTCGCGGAATTGCGACACTGCCACCTTTCCAATTCCGGAGCTGTATTCCTTCCAGTCGTATCCAGTTCTTGTTGCCTTCCGGCAACTCCCGGCGGGAACCGCGCAAAGGATGATTAGCGGTCCGCTTGAGGTATTTCCCGGTTTCTGAACGACGATTTTTAATGATCTGGGCTGGGGTTCCTTCTGCGACGACATTCCCTCCATGAACCCCCGCTCCCGGGCCAACATCGATTACGCGATCGGCGTTGAGGATAACGTCAGCGTCATGTTCGACAACGAGGACGGTGTTGCCCCTCGACTTGAGCCGATCAATGGATTGAAGGAGCTTTTCGTTGTCGCGGGTGTGCAGGCCAATCGTCGGCTCGTCCAGAACATAGAGCACCCCCGTAAGATTCGACCCGAGTTGGGACGTAAGGCGAATTCTCTGGGCCTCTCCTCCGGATAGTGTGCGGGTAGGGCGGTCGAGAGTGAGGTAGTCCAGTCCAATCTCCTCCATGAAGATCAGTCGTTCGCGGATTTCCGGTAAGATCTCGGCTAGAATCGCCCTTTCGCGAGGACCGCCCTTCACTTCCGAAAGAACACTGATCACTTCAGAGGCTCTTAGGGAGAGAAGTTTAGGGAAACTAATTTTCCCGAGAGAGTGTGTGTCGAGAAAGACATTGCGACTCATCTCCCCTAACCGTGCTCCCTTGCAGTCTGGGCATATTGGCTCTTCGCCATTCTCATCCTTTTCGTCCAAAAGAGTGCCCCGCCCCCTACAGGTTGGGCACCATCCTTTCGGCGAATTCCATGAAAAGTGTTTTGGGTCTAGGTCTGGAAAAGATTCACCCGTCTCTGGATCTACCCGCGTGCGCGAGAAATAGATTTTCTCACTGGTTTTACTGGTTTGGAGAAATGCTGTGCCATTTCCTACCTTCAGCGCCTCGGAGAAGATTTCCTGAGACCCTTTTTGGTCCCAGGCTGAAATGTCTGCAAGGACCACGTCGACATCATGTTCTCTGTAGCGATCAAGCTTTTCAAACTTCTCAGGGGATATCCACCTACCGTCACAGATGAGAAACGGGTGATCATGGGCACCTGCCCAGTCTGCGATGGGTTGGTGGTGACCTTTCTTTGAGCGAACGAGCGGCGAGCCGAGGAAGAGTGTCTTGGCGCGGGATGAAATTTCCGTGCGACGCTTGTGGAAAAGGCGGACAAGTTGCTCTTCGGCCATGGCCTCCACTGGGTTACCCGTCTCAGGATTGTGTTGGACACCGATGCGAGCATAGAGCAACCGGAGGAACTGTGCTACTTCAGTGATCGTGGCCACCGTCGACTTAGCCGTTCCGGACGTCACGCGTTGTTCGATCGCGACACTCGGTGCAAGACCAGTGAGTTTTTCGACAGAAGGTTTGGGAAGTTGCTCCACGAACTGGCGTGCGTAGGCCGACATGGACTCGAGGAAACGACGTTGACCTTCCGCGAAGACAATGTCGAAAGCCAGGGTGGACTTGCCGCTGCCCGAAACACCTGAAACTACGGTTGTCCTTCCATGGGGAATCTTCACGTAAACGTCGCGCAGGTTGTGTTCCGAGGCCCCTTCTATCGAAATAGAATTTGGGCGTTTTCCGTATTCAGACTGTGATTCAGCCACTTTTAAAACTTCTTTGGGAAAGGAGATAACCTTGCCATTTGAGTTTGGGGTATGGGATTTCTGATCTGTCGTGCCCTGGATCGAATCTCGGAGAAAGGCTGCGGAAAGGCTATTGCCGGAAGCAACCTCTTCCGGGGTTCCTGCCGCTACGATTTCACCACCGGACGAACCGGCTCCCGGTCCCATCTCTATCAACCAATCCGCAGCGCATAAGATGTCCGGGTGGTGTTCTACGACTACAAGACTGTTTCCAGCTTCCACCAACTCTTCAAAAACAGAAAGGAGGTTGGTAATATCGTGCCGGTGAAGTCCGGTTGTGGGTTCATCGATGAGAATCAGACTCCCGTTTCCAGATACTTTTCCGAGGTGTTTGACGAGCTTTAGTCGTTGAGACTCTCCACCGGAAAGCTGATTGAGAGGATGCCCGAGGGACAGGTAACCGAGGCCGACGCGTTGGATTGGCTCTAGCTTTTGAACGATGGATGGATCCCCGGCAAACTCCTTCAACACCTCATTGACCTCCATTTGCATCAGGTCGTGGACCGAGAATCCGTTCAGCTGGATCGCGAGAACCTCCGGTTTGAACCGCTTTCCGTCACAGACTGGGCAAGGCAAGTAGAGATCGGAAAGGAATTGCATTTCCACCTGCTCATAGCCCAGGCCCTGGCAGTGTTCGCACCTACCATCTCCGGTATTGAACGAGAAGGTGCTCGCGGTCATCCCGGCTTTCATCGCCTCGTCTGTCTTTGCGAATGCCTTTCGGAAGTCTTCCCAGGCACCACTAAGCACCGCCGGATTGGATCGAGGGGTTTTGCTCAGACTGCTCTGGTCGATGCGCACGACTTCACCTATTGAAGTGCTCGCATCGATATCGCGGATGATGGCGGGATCTTCAACTGCTGTGCCTTTTTGAGCAGTTAAGCCCTCGTAGATGACTTTTTGGAGGAGGGTGGATTTGCCTGATCCGGAAACTCCGCTGATCGCCACGAAGCGATTGAGGGGAAGGTGGAGGTTGACCTCTCTGAGGTTGTGCTTTGAGGCACCGTAGAAAGAAACTCTCCCGGTAGCATTTTTGTTTCTCTGGTCCATCTGGATCTTTCTTCTGGCGAATGATCGTACTGGACCTTTCTTTCCCGAAAGGTATTGCCCGGTGAGACTGTTTGGGACTCGTTGAATTTGCGCAAGGCTACCTGCAAAAGTGACTTTGCCGCCGAGCTTGCCGGGTTTTGGACCGATTTCAATCAATCGATCGGCTGCCCGCATGATTCGCTCGTCGTGCTCAACGACCACAACGGTATTTCCCTGGGTAACGAGTCCCCGCAGGATGGCGGTCAGGCGATCGATGTCCTGAGGGTGGAGTCCTACAGACGGTTCATCGAGAACGAAGAGGGTTTCAACCATGGATGTTCCGAGGCAGGTTGTCAGGTTGACTCTCTCTGTTTCTCCGCCGCTCAGGGTTCGGGTTTGTCGGTTGAGGGTCAAGTAACCCAGTCCGACCTGATCAAGAAAACCCAGCCTTTGAAGGATAGAATTCAGCAAATCTCCTCTCTCGGCGGATTCAAAGCGATCTGCCAAAAGCCTCCGCAGTGAACTCACTTCAAGATCATAGAGGTCTGGAAGAGTGAAGCCCTGCCACTTCCAGCACATGGACTCTTCACCGAGACGTTTGCCATCGCATGCCGTGCATTTGTCATAGGAGCGGTACTTGGAGAGAAAGATCCGGACGTGCATCTTGTAAACATTCCGCTCGAGCCATCCGAAGAAGCGTTCAATTCCATACCATTGCCCACTCCAGTCCTCTTCATCCGGCGAGAAATCGGGGTCACCCTCCCAGACGAATCGTCTCTCCTTTTCCGTTAGCTCGGCCCAGGGCACATCCATCCGCAAATTAGCCCGTTTCGACTGTCGGCGAAGATCATCGAGCGAGTTGGAGTAGACTTTCCCCTGGAAAGCTCTGATCGCCCCTTCATTCAGGCTGAGCGAAGTATCGGGAATCACCATGGACCGGTTCAGGCCGATAACGCGACCGAATCCTCGGCACGTTGGGCAAGCGCCAATTGGGGAATTGAAAGAGAACAAAGCCGGCTGAGGGCGGCGAAAGACACGTCCTGAAACGGGAGACCGAAGCCCGTGGGAGAAGCTCTCCAGTAACTTTCCTTCCTCAGAGAGAATGACCAGCTCACCCTGACCATGAAGGAACGCAGTAGACGCCGCTTCGAAGAATCGATTCCGGTTTGAGGGGGCGACCTTTAGCCGGTCTTGGATGACGTATACCCTGTCTCCTTTCTTTGGCTCCTGAGTCCTTGTGTCTAACCTTACGAGGGTTTGCCCGGCTGCAATGCGCGTATACCCCTGCTTCTTCAGGGATTCTACGATCTCTCCCCAGGAAATGTTTTTGGGTCGTGCAACAGCAAACGCTACCAGAATCACTGATGAGATCCGAGGATCCTCAGAAATGCTCGCCCAGATCGATTGTGGAGAATCGTCGGAAATCGCTTTTCCGGATGCCGGGTCATAGAGGGTGGCAACAGTCGGAAACCACGCTTTAAAGAAGTCACACAGTTCTGTCATCGTCCCGACGGTTGAGCGGGACGCGCGAACCGAGTTCTTTTGCTCCAGAGCGATCGAAGGACGAATGTTCTCCACCTCGTCGACATCGGGGCGGGGCATCATTTCGAGAAACTGACGCGTGTATGCGTTGAATGTCTCGACATAACGTCGCTGGCCCTCGGCGTGGAGAGTATCAAAAACCAGGGATGATTTGCCGGCTCCGCTCAGGCCGGTCACCACAGTCATCTTCCCAATCGGGATGTCGAGGTCGAAGTTTTTGAGGTTGTTCTGCCGGACTCCCTTGAGCCGGATCGCTTTCAGATTTGATGGCACTTTCGTGAGATAAGTCGGGAAGCCAAAGTTCGCAATCACGGAAGGTGGTAGGAACCGATCTTCCTTTAGAAGTCCAATGGCTTTCCCCAGGATTGCCTCACGAGTGAGTCGTGAGGTTTCCCGTTTGGACCTATGCTGCCTGCTCGTCCGAGAACGTTCCGTTTGGCTTTAGGGTGGTCTCGCCATTTACATGGTCTAACCCGACAACTTGTCCTTCTTCAATTTCTCCGGAGATGATGGCCCGTGCCATCAAAGTCTCTACCTGTCTTTGAATAAAGCGTCGCAGTGGTCTTGCCCCATACACCGGATCATAGCCTTCTTCAGCGATCCATTCGTAGGCTGCTTCGGTGGGCTCGATTCGTATTCTTCTTTCCTCAAGGCGGGTATTCAAATCGGCAACCAAAAGATGAGTGATCGATGAAATCTCCTTCCGAGTGAGAGGTTTGAAGAGGATGGTGTCGTCAATCCTATTCAGGAATTCCGGCCGGAACGATTGTCTTAGCTCTGCCATGACCGATTCATGAACCGAGTCAGGAATCAGTTCCCCTTTCACGCCTTCCTGCAAGTGACGACTGCCAACGTTCGAAGTCATGATGATCACCGTATTCTTAAAATCTACGGTTCGCCCGTGAGAATCGGTTATGCGCCCATCGTCCATCACCTGAAGCAGGACATTGAAGACATCCGGGTGAGCCTTCTCGATTTCGTCAAAAAGGAGCACGCTGTAAGGCTTGCGGCGGACGGCTTCCGTCAACTGGCCGCCTTCCTCGAATCCAACGTAACCAGGAGGTGCCCCAATAAGGCGGGCAACGGCATGCTTCTCCATGTACTCGGACATATCGATGCGCGTCAAGTTGGCCTCTGTATCGAAGAGAGTGCGGGCAAGCGTCTTTGCTAGCTCAGTCTTTCCCACACCAGTCGGACCCAGGAAAAGAAACGAGCCAATGGGGCGGTTGGGATCCTTGATCCCTGCGCGTGCCCGGAGAATGGCCTCGGTAGTACGTTCAACAGCTTCGTCCTGACCAATCACTCGGTCGTGGAGGATCTCCTCCAAACGCATCAGCTTCTCCCGTTCACCCTCGAGCAAGCGGGAGACGGGGATTCCCGTCCACCGCCCAACGATATCGGCGATCTCTTCGGCGGAAACCACTTCCTTGAGGAGATGGGTCTGAGACTCTGCCTTTTCGTAGCTTTTTAGTTTTTCCTCCAGTTGAGGCAGCTTGCCATGCTGCAGTTCGGCCAGAGTGCTCAAGTCATACTGACGTTCGGCAGTCTCCATCGCGTGGCGTGTATCTTCAATTTCCTTTCGAATGGAACGGGCTTCGTTGATGACCTCTTTTTCGTTTTCCCACTCAGCTCGTAGGCCGTCCATCGACTCACGCATGTCGGACAATTCCTTATTGAGCGCCTCCAAGCGCCTTTTGCTCACGTCGTCCTTCTCGTTCTTGAGGGCAGCCTCCTCAATCTCGAGTTGAAGGATTCTTCGATTCAGCGAATCCATCTCCCCAGGCATACTGTCCATCTCAGTACGGATCATCGCACAGGCCTCGTCCACAAGGTCGATCGCCTTGTCCGGGAGAAAACGGTCACTGATATAGCGATTCGATAGGGTAGAGGCCTGCACAAGGGCGTTGTCCTGTATCCGAACTCCATGATGCACCTCGAAACGTTCTTTGAGCCCCCGCAGAATTGAAATCGTATCTTCTACGGTGGGTTGATCGACCATCACGGTCTGAAAACGACGTTCAAGTGCTGCGTCTTTCTCAATGTTTTGTCGGTACTCATCCAGGGTGGTAGCACCAATACAGTGAAGTTCTCCGCGGGCTAGCATGGGCTTTAGCATGTTTCCTGCATCCATCGCTCCCTCAGCCTTACCGGCTCCGACGATCGTGTGTAATTCATCGATGAAGAGGATTATGCGCCCATCGCTATTCTTTACTTCCTGCAAAACAGCCTTCAGGCGCTCCTCAAATTCTCCTCGATACTTTGCTCCCGCCAAAAGGGATCCGAGATCGAGTGAGAAGATGGTTCGATCTTTCAAACCATCCGGCACGTCGCCTCTGACGATTCGCTGGGCAAGTCCTTCCGCAATCGCCGTTTTTCCCACGCCCGGTTCGCCGATCAGAACCGGGTTATTCTTCGTTTTGCGGGAAAGAATGCGGATCACGCGTCGAATTTCGTCGTCCCGCCCGATGACCGGATCCAGTTTGTTGTCCCGAGCTTTCTGCACGAGGTCTTCACCATATTTGGCAAGCGCTTCAAATGAGGCCTCTGGATTCTCTGAAGTCACTCGTTGGTCACCTCGAACCTCTTGTAGTGCTTCTTCGATCTTTTTGGAGGTGATCTCAAAACTCTTGAAAAGTTCCTTTAATGAGGGGGGTCTACCGCTGGCGATCAGGCCAAGAAGGAGATGCTCCGTGCTGATAAACTCGTCTTTCCTGCGTTTGGCTACGCTCTCCGCTTCAGTCAAAGCAGCTTGCAAATCGGTGCCTATCCCCGCCTGCCCAGTTGAACCGCTGACTTTTGCAAGCCTCTCGATCTCACGGTTTGCGGCAAGGACGATAGCGTGAGGAGTGATTTGCAGGCGGTTGAGCAGTCCGGGAACAATACCGTTTTCCTGATGGGCTAGGGTGGCCAGTAGGTGCGCGGGCTCGATCTGGGAATTTTGGTGTTCCCGCGCAAGAGCCTGAGCTTCCACAACGGCTTCTCGGGCTTTTTCGGTAAATCGATTAAAATCAGGGTTCATGGTTATTGTTGTTGCACAACCGATGCCGAAATCTGTGGAATCGAAATAGAATCTAAAAGGCTTCTGGGTCTGAAAAAATAATTCTTAAATATATCTATATCAATATTTTAAGAACTAATTATGAAGGTCTGAATAACGCCGATCCTTTAAAGATCGAAGGTATTCAAGTGACAATGATCGGGCGTTCTTAAATGGGTGAGCCATTATGGCTCAATTCGTGATCTGTCGAACCTGATTCCTTTCAGCACCGAAAACTCATTTAGGGCACTTTACGACTTCGTCTCTCCATCTTCTCTCAGGACCTCGGCAATCGACCGGTCGAGGCTACCTGAGAAAACGAAGGCAGACTGAAACTCTTGGAGGAGGGGCTCGACGTCTCCAAGAATATGGGCGCCCTGATTGTTGCCCTCCCGAGAAAGACTTCGATGGAAGTCGCCAAGGGTTTTTTGATCCAGCGGTAACCCCGGCTGAAAACGGGTTTCTGCCTGCCGGTCCTTTTCGTTTGGTTCGATTGGGCGAATCCACCCGGAAGAAGTTAGCTGGCTCAGACAATTGTTCATCAATTGTGCCGGCACTCTCAGTTGGTTGGCAATCTCGGTGGTGCTGGGTGGCTCCTGGTAGCGAAGGAACTTTCGGGCAACGTAAAGGAAGCAAGAGAGCGCAAGTGATTCACGGGTCTGGGGGCTAATGTTGCTCCACGCTTCTTCGTTCGTGAGGTTGTTGGCGTTCTGGACCGCGTAGGCGACCTGACACGAAACGAGAACGATCAACCAGAACAAATATAGGCCAAACATCAGAACTGGTATAATACCGACAGAGCCGTAAAGGCTTTGGTCGCGAAGCACCTTGTGGACGTAGAGGAAGGAAAGCGAGTGATTGGCCAGCATGAGGAGAGAGCCAATAAATCCACCGTAGAAAGCAGCGCGCCAGTGAACGGAAGTGTGCGGGAAAAACCGGTTGAAAACCGCCAGAACCAGGGTGAGCAGCAGAATCGAAATCACAGGTCCGGCCCATGTGTTGATGTCCTCGTATTCAACTCCAGGGACGAAGCGATTGAAAAGGTTGATTGCAGCTGATGCGGAGAGAACGGTCACAGCGGTTATACTCAGAACCGCACCCAAACTCGCGATTGTCCAATAGGAGATGATCCGCTGGGCCCACGACCTTCCGCGTTTAACCCCCCAGATCCCGTTGAACGTCTTTTCAATCGACGTGATGAGCTGGATGACGATTACGATGAGGGCTACTGAGCCAACCACTCCAACTGTGCCCGAACGAGCGCTTTTGACGATTTGATCAATAAAATTAATGACCGAAGGGTTTATCTTTTTGGTAACCCCTTCATTATCTTCCGCGGTAGAGGGTGCACTTTCGGTCGATTCCTCATTGGTCTCCTTTGTTTCGCCCTTTGTAGAAGCGTCCTCATCGAGGTCCCATTCAGACACGGGAGGTGCCACAAATATCAGAGCCTGACTCAGCTTCTCGACGATCACATTGTCTTGCTCGTCTCCTTTGAGCAGGAAGCTGGAGATCATGATTCCGATTGCGAGCAGTGGACCGAGTCCGATCAGAGAATAATAGCTTAAAGCAGCCGCTTGGCTGAATAACTTGTTCCCATTAATTCCCCTCCAAACGATAATCAGAATACGAAGTAGGGCGAATGACCTAGCGCGACGGTTCTTAGGATCATCGTCTCCACTCGACCAGATCTCTCTTTCGAGAAGGGTAGGAATCAAACGAATCCCGTCTTTTATTTTACGGAGAATTCTCATCCTGATGACCAATCGGAAGTCAAAACCAGAAGAAGCGAACCAACACAACGCCACCTCCCACTGATAGGGCAATGAAGAGTAGCGTGGTCGCGAAACGCGTGCAAAGAGTGGCTCCAATGATGCCGGATTGAAGAGCGGTCATCGCCACGAGGGCAGTCCATTCTTGTCTCGAGTAAAAGAGGAATAGAAAGAAGCCGATACCGATTCCGCAACGCAACCGGGCAAAAGGGAATACCGCGGTCTTACCGAAGCCGATTGCCAGTGCGAGGAAAACATCGATGACTACAAAAACGAGTATCCAGTTCTTCAGAAAGAAGCTGGTCGTAAAGTTTCGGCTCTGGATCATCTCGAAAAGTGTCTCCCAGAAAGGTTGAACGATTGCGGCTGCCGAAAGAAGAAAGGAGAGGAGCAACCCCGGAAGAAGGATTGAGAATGCCCGTTCCCGTGACTTGCGAAAGCTTTGAACGTGTTTGGTTTGTCTTGTGTTCCCTTCTGCTGCCTTAAGCATGTGGTCAATGTCGGGGGATTCCTGTAAACCATTTTCCGTAACCTCCATCAGTGGCTTCTTCTTTCTTAGGCTTGGAATCTTGGTATCCCGTGAAGCACTCGTGGCGAGGGTTGGTTCCTTCTTTTTGAGGCGGAGAACTGGCTTATCCTGGGGGCGTATTCTCTCCCAAATGGGATCTTGGGCGAGTGGTTTAAATCCGCTGTCAACAGACCGGGAAACTGGCGTTGTTGCCCCGATAGCACTCGCTGCGGCGAGGCTGCGAAACTGATCTAGTGTGTAAGGTCCTTGAACCTCGTCCGTAGTCGAATTGAGAAAAAAGAACTGAGACAGAGCAGAGCCTTCTTTTTTCCTCTCTAGTGGAGTGTCCTCGGCTGTCTCCTGACCGATTTCTGACTCCTCATTGGACGATACCAGATTCCATAGCTCCTCATTGGAAGAAAACGGTGCAAACCCTTCGGTCTCGATCTCGCGAAACAGCGTCTCTTCGTTCAGCATCTCCGCTTTGTATAGCTCCTGGAGCTGTTCAACGGAGAACGGTCCATCCGCTGAAGTTGCATTTGGCGATCGAACGTAAAATTCATCCATTTCAGTGTCGGGTTTTCGGTTCGAACTGTTTCTCTACAAAGCAGTTTCCCGCCAAAGAAGTTTGGTGCGAACCGTAGAAAAATGGGAGTATCCGTTTCGATGAATCAGCGAAACAGTTTTTTCCGGAGTGCTGATCGACAGAGGAAATTGGGAGTCCTCAAAGACCATGTGTCCGTCCAAAGTGATCTGAGGGCAAGAGGTTTCCACGTCCGTGCGAACTTCAATCTTTGTGTCTGCTGAAAGAAGAACACTTCGGTTGCTTAGTGAATGAGGACAAATTGGCGTGAGGGTGATACCTAGAACCGAAGGGTGCACGATTGGACCACCCGCCGATAGATTGTAGGCCGTTGAGCCTGTAGGTGTGGAAAAAATCAAACCATCACAGGCAAATTCGTTCACCAGTTCTCCATCCGCAAAAACTTCGAGCATCATCATTCGGGAGGAGGAGGTTTGTTTGATCACGACATCATTCAGGCAAAAATGTTGTTTTTCTCCAGGAACCCATGCTTCGAGAAGAGTCCTTTCCTCTATCTCATACTCACCCGAGAGAATTTGAGTAAATTCGCGCGTGATCGTATCGGGCGAGAAGGTGACAAGAAATCCCAGTTTGCCCAGATTGACTCCAAGAATCCTTACATCAAATTCGAGTGCCTGAGGAACCACCCCGAGAAAGGTTCCATCGCCCCCAATCACACAAACCGCATCGCAGCCTTCTAAAAAACCGTCGGGTAGCGGGTGATCTTCGGTCAAGAGGGTGGTGACCCCGCGATCCTCGGCGAGTGCCTTGAGTTGATCGCCAATTTTGCGGGCACCGGGCTTTGAGCAATTGACTACCAAAGCGACTGTGTGAAGTGGATCCACGAGGTCACCCTAGTCCTCACTTGTAGTATGACAAAGAAAATTCGTGAGCTAGATTCAGTTCGACAAATTTTTGGGACACTAGGTAAATCAGGGTCTGGAAGATGACCGACGATAAGAAAAGAGATCACTTCTGGCGTGAGGACATCGACGCTTTTCTTGCATGGATTCAGCTGGAGAGGGGACTTTCCTCGAATACGGTCGAAAGCTACGAAAAGGATTTGACGCAATTCGGACAATTTCTCGAAGAGGCAGGCTGTTACTCGTGGCGGGATGTCGATGAGTCGAAAGCAGGTGAATTTCTCGCGTCATTGTCAGAGTTGAATTTTGAACCTAGTTCGTTGTCCCGAAAGCTTTCTGCCCTAAAGGGTCTTTCCGCATTTCGAGAACGGGAGAGTGGCGCTGCGAGCTTTACTGAAGTTGTCCGTGGGCCTCGTTCGGGAAGAAAGGTTCCAAGTAGTCTCACTGTGGAAGAGACGCTGCGACTTCTGGAGTCTCCTTCCACTTCCACTCCCCATGGTTTGCGGGATCGTGCAATTCTCGAGCTGTTGTATGGGTCTGGACTACGGGTGAGTGAGCTCACGGCTTTGCTTCTCCAGTCTGTTGATTTGGACAACAGGTTCGTCCGCGTTTTTGGCAAAGGATCTAAGGAGAGGCTCGTACCCGTTGGAGGAAGTGCACTAAAAGCCTTCCGCGATTACCTTCAGGCTGGACGACCTAAACTCGTGAAGGCGAAGACAGGTAGCGAAGTCTTCCTAAGTCAACGTGGATTACCAATTTCCCGAAAGACGGTTTGGCACTTGGTCAAGGTCCACGGAGAACGGGTAGGACTCTCCCTTTCCATTAAACCCCATCTTCTGCGACACTCTTTCGCGACCCACTTACTGGAGGGTGGTGCGGATCTACGAGTGATTCAGGAAATGTTGGGACACGCAGACATTTCCACGACCCAAATCTACACAAAAGTCGATAGCGAACGGCTTCTTGATGAGCACTCAAGGTTTCATCCACGCAATCAGGACAGTCTATGAAAATATCCTGAATCCGGTATTACACCTCAGTGATATCGAAGAGCCTCGAGGCGTTGCGATGGAGGATCGCGTCCAGCTGTTTACCTGAAAGTCCTGATTGCGAAATCTCGCTCAGAAACCTCGCGCGGCCTGGCCCCTTTTCGCTCGCGGGATAAAGTCGCAAAGGATAGTCGGAGCCAAAGAGTATTTTCTCCGCTCCGACCATCTGACAAGCTAGTTCGAAGATCTTTGGATCGTAGAGAAGGGGACTCGCTGCGGAATCGTAGAAAACGTTCGCGAACTCTTTACGCACAAAAGGGTTGAGTTCATAAAACAAAAGACCGCCGCCCCAGTGTGAAAGTATGACGGTGAGTTCTGGATGATCAGAAATGAACCTTTGGATTTCCTGAAAGGGCGTTTCCAATCGGCCGCCGTGGGTCCGCCCCACCAGTTCAGACACGTGAAAGTTGAACGCAAGATTCTGCTGGGCTGATCTTTCAGCCAGCTCTTGCCAAAACGGATCTAGAATGCTCGAATGCTGAACGGTTGGATGAATTTCTCCAAAACCAGAGAACCCCTGCTCAACCGCTTTCGCCACGACTTCCCCTGGCGGTGGACCCCCTGGATGAACAGAGGCTAAGGCCGAAAACTTTGAAGGAAACTGTCGTAACCAACCTGCCATTTCGTCGTTGTGAAGAGAACAGGTGTCTGGGTTTTCCCAATACCACCCCAAAAGAATGGTATATTCGATTCCGTCTTTTTCGGTTTCTCGGTAAAAGTCCGTTTTCCCCCTCCAGCACTGAAGCGAAGGTTTCGAACCACTCGGTAGAACGAGTTCACTCCAGTGTTTTTCGCCTTTTTCCAAGGCCCACTTTTGAGGGTTTGCAACTGCTTCCTCAGGGAAAGCATGAGCATGACAATCAATCACCATAATCCAGTCGAAAACCTCACAAAAGCCGCGAAATTTACAGGGTTGCTCTCGATCTGTCGATGGGTTTTGGTTCGGGCTCTATGCTCGAAAACCTTCGTTTGGCCGTCCATGAGGCGACACTTCAACTCATTGAAAACGGACTGGTTGATTATTTCCGGGGAAACATTAGCGGCTTCGACCGCAGGAGGGGACTGGTCGTGATCAAGCCCCGAGGAATCGATTACGTAAATCTCTCTCCAGAGAACTACCTGGTCGTTTCAGCGCGGACTGGCCAAGTTGTAGAGGGCCTGGGAGCGCCTGCTACCGGTCTCGAGGCTCATTTGAGTCTGTACCGGGATCTTCCTGACATTCGATCTGTGGTCGGAACCCACTCAAAGTATGCGACGATGTGGGCTCAAGCGGGCCGGGCGATACCCTGTCTAGGGGTCGCTCACGCCGATTTTTTCCAAGGAGAGATTCCTATTACCGTTCCCTCCGAGGACGAGATTGACGATGAAAGCTACTACGAGAGGGTGGGAGAACAGATTGTCGCGCACTACGAAGCTAGTGGTGAAGATCCCAGTTTGGTTCCCGCGATTTTGGTCGACCGGTTGGGCCCGGTAACTTGGGGTGATTCTCCAATGGATGCTGCCCGAAATGCGGTTTATGTCGAGATGCTCGCGGAACTTGCTTATGGGACGCTTACGCTGAACCCGGATCAGTCTTCGCTCCGGGATTCGGATATACGCAGACACTTTTCGCTGATGAGGAAGCGGGGAATTGTTCCGTCCTATCGGATCAGGGGTCGCCAGATTGAGCTTCGCTAGTCAAGGGGTGCAGTTTTACAAGGATTCGGGATGAGTATTCTTCTCGAGAAAGTCTGAGGTCGCTATGAGTGGCTCTCGAAGGCGGAGAATCAACTCAACCGAAGCTCTCGCTCGCTCATTAGGCTTGTCCCGCTGGACCGTTTCCCGAGTGCTGAACGGCCATGGCGGTGTGAGTAAGAAAACGGAGGCGCGGGTCAGGGCGCTCGTTCGAGAGAGTGGTTTTGAACCCAGTCTTTACGCGAGAACGTTGCGGGGAGGAAGGACCTTGACGATAGGCGTCTGTATTCAAGAATTGGATTCACCTTCACTGAGCAAGAAAGTGGGTCGTCTACAGGCACTGTTCCGGAAAGAGGGTTTTCGCTGTCTTTTAGAGCTGACTGGGCGGAACCGGGTCCTAGAAGAGCAGGTGCTTTCCCGATTTCTCAATCTTAAGGTCGACGGAATCGTTGTGATTGGGTCGATCCTTTCGGGAAACTCTCCAGTTTTTGCAGAACTGGTCCAGTCTGGAACACCGGTTTCCCTGGTGGATCCAGAGACAGACGTCGACTTCCCTTCCGTTGAGGTCGACCGTGCGGGTGCCATGGAAAAAATGCTCGAACTGCTTTGGAAGGAGCAACACCGCTCTTTTGGCCTCGCTGGTTTCGATCCGGAGTATCCATACAGCTTTCAGCGTTTGAAAGGAGTAGAGCTTTTCCTCTCTCGCCGAAAGGCAACAAAGATTTGGTCACTATTCGAACCTGGAATGGTTACACATGACTATGAGTATGGAGAGAGACTTGGAAAAATGGTTTTGAAGGAGAAAAAGAAACCCTCGGCAGTTGTCGCGGTGAATGACCGTGTTGCGATTGGTCTGATCACTCATCTTCGAAGTGCGGGAGTTCAAATTCCTGGAGACCTATCGGTGGTAGGTCACGATAACCTTGATGTCGCGTCTTTTACCGAACCAAAGCTCACAACGGTGGACCAAAATATTCATCTACTGATGCAAGCAGCGGTCAATGGGATCATTGACGGAATCGAAAAACGGGGAAAGGTGCCAGTGCGCCAAGTCATCCCGACGGAAATTGTGATCAGGCATTCTCACCTGAGAAAGGTTTCGCAGTAGGAACCGGGTCCACTCGGTCATCTTTCACCTCCAGTCTAAGGACTGAGTCCAACAACCTCTTGGTCTCCTTTGTCTTAGGAGTTGAGAAGACTTCGGCAGACTGTCCCTCCTCTTTCAAGTTTCCTTTGTGCATGATGACTACCCTTTCACAAAGACTCTCGATCAGGGGTAAATCGTGAGTGATAAAGAGTAGGCTAATACCTTCTTCCTCGCTGATCTTTTTTAGCAGTCGCACCACCGAGGCTTGGGTAGACGCGTCCAGAGCGCTTACGGCTTCGTCGCAGATTAGGATTCTAGGTTGAACGGCTAGAGCGCGGGCAATGCAAATTCTCTGCCGTTGACCGCCGCTAAATTCGTGGGGATACCGAGGGAGGATCGAAAGATCCAATCCAACTCTTTCGAGGAGGCTAGTGCAGGCACTCGGATAGTCTTTTGCAGGCGGCGGATTGGCTTGGGCAGCAACTGCTTCAGAAAGACTTTGCAGTATGGATCGTCGCGGATTGAGTGAATGGTATGGATCCTGAAAGACCATTTGAACCAACCGCGCCCGATCGATCCTCTCTTTTTGAGATCTGCCATGATAAGTCTTCCCGTTGATCGAAATTGATCCGCCGGAGATCGGTTGTAGCCCGAGAATTGCCCGGGCCAAAGAAGACTTTCCACTCCCGCTCTCTCCCACGAGTCCGACTCTTTCACCTTCTTCAATTCGAAAGGTCACTTCGTGAACTGCCCTAAACCCTCCACGGTACTCAACTGAAACGTTTTCAAGTAGGAGTTGGCTTTCAGTTTTTTCTCTTGGGAACATCGGTATAGGAGCAAAATTGTTCAGAGAGCGGAAGCAATCAGTTCCCGTGTATATTCGTGCTGGGGATTTGCTAGGACCCTCTTAGTGTCGCCGCTCTCGACGATCTGTCCCTTTTTTAAAACCGCCATTCGATCTGAATAGTGAGAGACCACGCCAAGGTCATGAGTAATCAAAAGCACACTCCGGGCGTTCTCACTCGCTTGATTCCGGATGAGCTCCAACACCTCTTTCCTAATCGTTGGATCGAGCGCTGTTGTAGGTTCATCGGCTATTAAAACGGGGGGCGAATTGGCAATCGCCATTGCCAGGACGATCCTCTGCTGCATTCCGCCACTTAGGTGGTGAGGGTAGGAGCCGAGAATACGCTTCTCCGGATCGAGTTGAACGGATTCGAGAAGCTGAGCCACGCGAAGATCCGTCTCCTCTCGGGATCTCCTTGGCTGAATGGCCTCGGCAACTTGTGTTTTTATCCGGATAGTTGGGTGAAGCGCAGATGCCGGTTCCTGAAAAACGAACCCGATCTTAACTCCACAGTTTTTGCGCAAGGTAGCGAAGTCATCTGCGGGAATCGAACGACCGGCGACAGCAATTCGGCCGCTCACCTCAGTGTTGTTGGATTGAAGTAGACCTCCTGCAGCGAATCCAGCAGTCGATTTTCCGCTACCACTTTCCCCAACAAGTGCAAAGACCTCGCCCCGAGAGACCTCAAGTGAAAAGTCTCTAAGCGCAAAATCGGAGGATTCATTCAAACCGTAGCAGACATTCAGATTTTCGTATTGTAAGACGAATTCACTCATTGTTCGTTTTGCCAGTAGCACCTAGAAGAGAAGATCCAGCCAATGGTCCGAGAGTAACGAGCTAAATCTGTCCGCGTTTTCATTCTTTGGGAGGCATTTTGAAATCTCGGACGGTGCGTGAAGCTTATCTCCGAGGTCGATCGCAAGCCTCTGAAAACTCTCGTCCCATTGTTTGTCGTCGCACTTGAATCTGGCGGACATTATTTTACCCTCCCGAACAACGAGGAGGCTGCTCACTTCTCCGAAAGAAGACTTCACCGTTTTCCTCAGCTCATATTTTGGTGAGCGCCCGTAGATCCACCCGTTAGACTTGAAACGTTCACCATATTTCTCATTTGCCGTCTTGAGCGCGATTGGAGGCTTGTCAAGGAGAGTGAGACACGGATGGAAATCCTGAAGAGTAGCAACGAAATCCTCGGCGAAGGAACGAGTATCGGAGAGTTTTGGAAGAAAAGTGGAGAGATTGATTGTTCGGTTGCGGTTCGAATCGATGCTCCGATCTCGGTATGCCGAGGAAGATGGGGTGAGAAGGGAATGCAGTCGATTCAAATCAGATTTGAAGAGCAGCGTTCCGTGGTGCAGGATCCGACGACCAGAGAAATACTCGGCATTCCCGGAGAATTTCCCTTCCCCCTTAAATAGATCGCTCCGGTTGCGAATCTCCACCGAGAGTTTCCTTGCCTCAAAATAGGGAAAGAGGAAGTGGAGATGACGGCAGAAATCTACCCGAGGCTCTCCAGTCGAGATGAGAGCGTAGTTAAGATTGCCGAAATCATGGTACACCGTTCCTCCCCCCGTAATCCTCCGATGGAGACTTACGTTGGACTCAAATACTTCTTTCGCGGAGACTTGCGCCCAGAGGTTTTGGTTCTTTCCCACATGGAGCGATGGGCGATTGATGTAGACCAGAAGATAATCCTCTTCAGAGTCCCTTAAACAGGCCTCCTCCAAACAGGCGTGGAGAGTCGGGTCGTCATCGTCCGAAATCCAAGCGTAGCGAACTCGTCCCGATGAGCTAGGCGACCCCACCTTCCAAGTGCTTCCTCACTCTCTCAATGAGAACTACGAACGGGCGATACTCCCGAAGGTTTTTCAAATCTTCGTCGTTCAACATCCAAGAAATGTCACGGTAGCCGCGTTTAATCGCATTTTCCAAAGACTCGACGGCTTCCTTCTTTCGATTTCGCAATGCCAGGCTACACGCCAAGTTGTAGTGAGCCACTGGATTGTCTGGATCCTGGCGAACAATCCTCCGGTCGACCCTCAGGCCCTCGCCAACCCTACCACTTTTAGTGTAGTAATGCGCCAAGACCTCAAGAACGCGCAAGTCCTTGCTGTTTCGGCGAGAAAGATCCTCGAAAAAACCGACTTCGAAACTGTAGTCTTTTTCTTCGTCTGTGCTGGTTGGATTGAGACTTGACCCCATCCCTTTGTTAAACCTTGGCAACGCCTCCGGAAAGGGCCTTTCGGCGTGCTTCCTCAACCGCCTCACTAACCTCGATA
Source organism: Verrucomicrobiota bacterium (assembly GCA_038744685.1). Lineage (NCBI taxonomy): Bacteria > Pseudomonadati > Verrucomicrobiota > Verrucomicrobiota bacterium. The sequence goes on along the minus strand of JBCDMB010000007.1, from coordinate 116,177 downwards.
TCCGCCCTATATTTCGCCTGTACCTGCAGGCGCTGAGATACCACCTCGAGACCCAGTTTGGCGGCGACTGCCTTGCCATACCATTCCATAAAAGGTGCGTCCACCTCGTAGATTTGGTCGTCTTCCATGCAAATCACCTGCGCTTTGAAAGTATCCGCCGACCGATGGGCCATGTAGTATTTGTAGTCCTTTCCTATGTCGACTTCGCGGATCAAACCACTTTCGACCATTATCGGCAACGTTCTGTAAATTGTCGCGCGGGAAACCGTATGGTCAATTGCCCGCGCACTGTCCAAAAGCTCTTCCGCGGTGAAGTGGTGCTCACTTTCGTAGGCGGCTTTAAAGATAGCGTGTCGCTGATTTGTAATCCTCAATCCACGGCTGGAAAGAAAATCTCTAAATGTGGTCCACGGATCTTCGGTTTCTGTCTGAGTCAGGGGTGTTTCCATTTCTTATTGAGACGAAATTGACACTGATAGGGTGAGGTGTAAAGCGGATTCGGGAAATTCAGTTGAATGGGAGTTGGATTTTCCGCTCACTCTCAGGGTGTCGAGCAGCAAAGGGAATCGATCTGTTGAGTCGGCGACCTTCGTTGAGGTCGTTCCTTTGAGTGGGGGCGACCTTCGATTGACTTACAGAGTTCCAGCTGCTCTTGGAGCGATCTCTCTCGGAAGTCTTGTGGTTGTTCCTCTCCGGGGCGGGCGGCAGAAGGCTCTTGTAGTAGGTGTAAGTGACGTCTGTGATTTGCCGGAGAATCGCATCAAGTATGTCAGTGCGCTCGTGTCCGAAGGTTCGGTATTACCGGGAGATCTCCTAAAACTGGCCCAGTGGATATCCGACTACTACATGGCTTCCTTTCGCGCGACTGTGGAAACGATGGTCCCCGCACCGGTTCGGGAGGGAAAAGCGGCAAAAGCAGAGGTTTGGATTGAAGCAGTTCGTCCGGTAAAGGAGGAAGCCATCGATCAGCTCAAACGGAAAGCACCTCGCCAGGCTGAGCTTCTCACTTTTCTTCTCGACCAAACGCAGGCGCAGCCTAGGGGGATGATCCTCCGGCGGATGAATCTATCATCGACGGTTGCAGGGGGCTTGGTCAGCAAAGGATTGGCGGTTTGTTCGATCGCAACTCCATCGCGGGAGTCCTATCGAGACGGATTGGATGGAGAGGCGGTTCAGGAAGCGGGGCCTCCGGTATTGACCGAGGAGCAAAGTAAAGCCTTCGAGAAGCTGGAGGTTGCACGAAGCCAAGAAGCTTATTCGTGCTGGCTACTTCACGGGGTAACAGGATCGGGAAAGACCGAGGTTTATCTGCGCCTCATGGAGAAGACGATCGCTGGGGGTGGACAGGTATTGTTTTTGGTCCCGGAAATTGCCCTGGCGCCACAAACAGTAGCGAGGGTACGGAGCCGGCTGGAAGCGATCGGAGCACAGGTGGTGGTTTGGCATAGTAATTTGTCTGCGGGCCAACGGGCCGATGCGTTCCGGGAGGTTGCCGCTGGTAGAGCAAATGTGGTGGTGGGGGCGCGGTCGGCGGTCTTTGCACCTTTTACGGCACTACGCCTTGTCATAGTCGATGAGGAGCACGAGCCAGCCTACAAGCAAGAGGAGACTCCGCGCTACCATGGGCGGGATGTCGCGATTCTTCGTGCTTACGTCCGAAACGCCATGTGCGTTCTCGGTTCTGCCACTCCCGCTCTTGAAACCCTCTATAACGTTGAAACGGGCAAGTATTCAGTGGTCCGCTTGACCAAAAGAATCGATGACCGTCAGATGCCTCTTCTCCATGTGGTCGATCTGAGACGCGCCAGGTCTGTTGGAAAAGGGACAAGCCTCTTCTCGGATCTATTGAAGGAGAAGATGACAGATCGTCTGGAAAAGGGCGAGCAGGTCATTCTCTTTCTAAATCGCCGGGGTTACTCGACCACCGCTCTTTGCCCGGATTGCGGTCACGTGATCGAATGTCCTCATTGCAGTGTAGGACTGACCTTGCATCGCACGGATAACCGCATGCGGTGTCATATGTGTCGTTATGAAGAGGTGGCACCGTCCAGCTGTCCTTCTTGCGGCTCTGCGGGCTTTCGATGGAAGGGTTCGGGAACGCAACGGGTTGAGGATTCAGTGATGAAGCTATTTCCGCGGGCGACCGTCGTTCGGTTGGATGCGGATTCAGCCCGCCGCCGAAACCATTTCCGCCGCGTGCTTGGCGATTTCAGAAAGGGTAAGATCGATGTATTGGTTGGCACGCAAATGATCGGGAAAGGATTGGATTTTCCGAACGTGACTCTGGCTGGGCTGGTTGACGCAGACCTCTCGCTCCACCAAGAGGACTTTCGTGCGGCGGAGAGAACGTTTCAGTTAATCGTTCAGGTGTCTGGAAGGGCAGGGAGGGGAGACCGATCCGGTGAAGTCGTCGTGCAAACCGTAACTCCTCACGCGGCCCCCATCCAGTTTGCTCGGCAGCAGGACTTTGATGGGTTTCTTCGCGAGGAGCTGGAGTTGCGAAGGGAGTTTCGCTACCCGCCTTTCCGTCATCTGATCCGTCAGTTGTTTCAAGGGAGAAATGAAGAAAAGGTATGGTTTGTCGCCGAGAAATGGGTCGAGGCGGCCGAAAGGGCCCTCGGTGCCGAGGTCGAAATACGGGGTCCTGCGCCGCCTCCGGTGGAGAAAATCGCCGACCAATACCGAGTCCAACTCTGGTATTTTACTGAGGCGGTTCAATCGACGGGAAAACGCCTATCGGGATTGCTGGAAAAGTTTGATCTACCGGAGGGAGTTAGAGTGACCTTTGATGTGGACGCAGTGAGTCTCCGCTGAGGAGGAATCAATTGGCTCAACGGAGGGACCGAGGCACTGTGGTCTGTTGGGTGCAGACTCAGATCCACAAAGATACTCGAAACTCACGAAGTAGGGTTTACAGATCGATGAACGGATTGATCACCTGAATACCACCGTAATTCTGATCGTGAGTGAGGTCTTCAGAGAGTAGAGTTGAGCAAGCTTGAAGGCGGGCAGCCTCTATAATTGCAGCGTCCCAGAAAGATAGTTGCCACCGCAGCTTTGCGGACAGAGCGTTATCCATCAACTCAAGGGTCATGGGCTGAACAGAAAATCGTTTCCAGGTTTCAATAAGGCCGGTTGCTTCAGGGTGCGAAAGTGGGCTTTCCCGCGATTCTCTTGTTGCTTGGACATAGAACTCTTGAAGGACCTGAACCGAGAGGCATGGGTCCCGGTCTCTGAGGATGGAAGAAGCCACCTCGGCCTTATCCTTTTCTGCGGGCGCGGGGCTAACTCGGTAGAGCAGAATGTTGGTGTCAACGAAGCGCATTTCGGTCGTGGGCTTCTTCACGACTTAGACGGTCCGCTGCCGTAAAGGTGCATCCCCTAATCCGAATTTGGTCGACGATCTGTTGCTCCTCAAGGGCAAGCTGCTCTGACTTCGTTCTTTCGGAAGACAAGGCATTCAGGGTTTCTCGGACGATGGCTGAGAGAGAGGTCCTTCGCTCAGCAGCGAGAACGCGTGCCCGGTAGTAGGTCTCGTCGGGCACAGAAACTGTGATATTTTTCATACACACAGAAAACTAACTGAGTCAGTTTCTGTCAACTAATTGGTTGTACAAACGGGGCTGGCGACTCTTCTACCCGCGGGAACAAAAAATGCGCTCAATGGAGGGACCACGGCCTCGTGGTCTGCGGATTGCTCGGGTAAGGTCGCGAAATACGTTCAATATGGGGCAGAGCTCGACGCCATAGAAACTGGCACTTCGGGGTAGACGATTCCTAGATTCGTAGCTAGCGATTACAAAAATGCCCGAACGAAAAGTCCTACTCATTGGCTGGGATGCCGCCGACTGGAATGTCGCTCTCCCTCTCGTTGAACAGGGGAAGATGCCCGCTCTGAAGCGCCTGATGGACGAAGGAGTATGGGGGAATTTGGCGACGGTGCGACCGGTTCTATCTCCTATGCTTTGGACGAGCATTGCCACTGGAAAACGAGCGTGGAAACACGGGATTCATGGCTTTTCCGAACCTTGTCCTGCCACTGGAGGGATACGTCCGATCACTAATCTTTCCCGCAAAACGAAAGCAATCTGGAACATTTTTAGCCAGCAGGGATGGCAGAGTAATGTAATCGGCTGGTGGCCCTCTCATCCAGTGGAGCCGATCAATGGCGTAATGATTTCGAATCACTTTCAGCAGGCCGTGAAGAATCTGGAGGAGGAATGGCCCATGCGTCCCGGCACTGTTCACCCCAAGGAATTGGAGGAACCGCTCAAGGAAATGAGAGTTCACCCCGCTGAGTTGCAGAACGAACATATTCTACCCTTTATCCCAAAGGCGTCAGAAATCGATCAGGATAAGGACAAACGGATGGCTTCCTGCGCAAAGGTGATTGCTGAAATCTCTGGTATCCATGCAGCTGCTACTGCTTGTATGCAGCTTGAACCGTGGGATTTTATGGCCGTGTATTACGATGGCATAGATCACTTTGGGCACGGGTTCATGAAATTCCATCCCCCGCGGCAGCCTTGGGTAAAGGAAGAGGAGTTTGAACTCTACAAAAACGTGATCGAGGCAGGCTACCGGTATCACGATATGATGCTGGATGTTCTTCTGCAGCTCGCGGGCGAGGATACGACCATTATGCTGATCTCGGACCATGGGTTCGAGCCGGGGAACCTCCGTCCGGCATCTATCCCGAATGAGCCGGCTGGACCTGCCGCCGAACATTCACCCTACGGTATTTTCTGTTTGAAGGGACCCGGTATTCAAAAAGGAGAGCGGATCTTTGGGGCTTCTCTGCTCGATATCGCACCGACCCTTCTTCATCTCTATGGTTTGCCGGTTGGCCGCGATATGGACGGCAAGGTGTTACTCAATTGTTTTGAAGACGAAGAGACGGTTGAGTTTGTGGAGAGCTGGGATGAGATCGAGGGGGAGTACGGCGACGGACGTCATCCACCTGAGGCGGGAATGGACGCCGCAGAGTCGAGAGAGTCGCTCCGGCAGCTTGTGGATCTTGGCTACATCGATGAACCGAATCCAGACCGCGGTAAAGCGATCGATGAAACCCTTCGTGAACTCCAGTATAACCTCGCGCAGGCATATATGGACGGGGGTCTTTACTATGAAGCTGTGGAAATCCTCGAAAAGCAGTGGGATAGATGGCCGGAGGAGAGTCGTTTTGGAACCAAACTACTGGCTTGCTGGCTGGCACTCGAAAACGGGGAAAAGGCAAGGGAGACATTTGATCGTCAGCTCGAACGCAAGAAGGCGGCCGTAGAGTCGGGAGGGAAGGCGTTGCAGGAACTTCAGGAGGAGCTGAAAGCCGAGGAGGAAAAGCGGAAAAAGGAAGCAGAGGAACAAGGTGAGGAATTCGAGCCTGCCGAGTTACCACGGGCGACGCAGATGAAGATTCGTCGCTTACGCGGACAGTCAGGGACCAATCCGCATGCCTTGGCTTACTTAAATGGTTGCGTGCTCACTTTGGAGGGAAAGCACATGGAAGCGTTGGAGTCGCTCGAACAGGCCACGAAAGTTCAGACCGCGAACCAACCCAGCCTGTATTCAAAGATCGGAGACGTTCACTTCGCTCTGGAGCAATGGGACGAAGCAGAGAAGAGTTATCAAAAAGTTGTCGAAATCGCTCCGAACAGCCATGATGCCCGCTTAGGTCTGGCGCGGGTTCATTTGAAAAGAGGAAATCACTTCGCAGCGGCAGATGAGGCTTTTGGATCGCTGGAACTGATCTTTCACAATCCGAGGGCACATCTGGTTTACGGCACGGCTCTCATGCGAATGGGCAAGGCAAAGCTGGCAGAGTTGACGCTTCTCACAGCAGTGTCACAGAGCCCCACGTATCCGGCGGCTCATGAGCAGTTGGTTGTTCTCTACGAAAAGGCTCTAAAAGATCCAGAGAAGGCCACACGTCATCGAGAGTTGGCAGTTCTAGCAAAAGAAAAAGCTGAGCAGGCGAAGAAGAACCGGTCCGAAGGTCGGCGGGAATTGTCAGCGTTTCCACCGATTGTAAAGGTAATGGGTAAAGCAACGAAGGGCTTCGCAGATATACTGATCATTGTCTCCGGTTTACCGCGTTCAGGAACCTCTCTCATGATGCAGATGTTGGAAGCTGTAGGCATCCCGATTGTTTCGGACCGACACCGGGTTTCCGACGAATCTAACCCGAAAGGCTACTACGAAGACGAACGGGTAAAGAAGCTGGCAGCGGACAAGGACAGAACGTGGCTCAAAGAGTCACTAGGCTCTGCAATCAAGATTGTGGCTCCGCTCCTAGGATTCGTTCCGCGAGACCTTCCGTGTAAAATTATATTTATGGAGCGCGACGTTGTTGAGGTGTTGTCGTCCCAGCGGAAAATGCTGGATCGGGAAGAGAAGACCGGAGCCATGACCTCTGATGAGAGTCTAGCAAAAGTTTACGCGAATCACCTGGGGAACATTAACAAACTAACCGCTAATGCGGAAAACTGGGAACTGCTTCCGGTTCGATACAGTGAGGCGGTTGGCAAGCCACTTGAAACAGCTAAGCAGATCGTGGAGTTTCTCGGTGGAGGTCTCGATTTTGAGGTGATGGCTGCAGTGGCAGATTCTTCTCTCTATCGTGAAAGGAAGATTTAATCTTCTCCCAGAAGGGGCTACTTTCTTGCGTGATGCAAAGCAACGATTCCTCCGGTGAGTGGTGTCGCCTTCACCGACTCGAATCCCGCAGCTTTGATCTGGGTGGAGAGTGAATCCCTGTCCGGAAAAGCACCAATCGTCCCACCCAGATACTGGTAAGCGTCCACGTTTCCGGTGACCTTAGAAGCGATCCACGGCAAGACTTTGTTGAGGTAGAAATAGTAAAGTGGTCGAAGGATTCGGTAGGGCTGGGAGAACTCGAGAATCAGGAGGGATCCTCCCGGTTGTAAAACTCGATACATTTCCTTCAGACCTGCATCTCTATCTTCCAGATTCCGAAGACCAAACCCGATGGTTGCAACGGAGGCAAACTCATCAGGCAACGGAAGAGACAGACAATCCCCATGGCGGAACGAAAGTCCACTTCCGCGCGAATTCTTTTTGCGGGCCTCTTCAAGCATCTCTTCGCAGAAGTCCAATCCAATCACCTCAGTCTCTGGAGTGAGTTTTTTCCGCAAGAGAAGGGCGATATCGCCCGATCCTGTAGCCAGATCAATCACGATTTCCGGTTTCTCTTTTTTTGCCCGGGAAACCGTCCGATGCCTCCAGTAAACATCGATCCCTACGCTGCAAAACCGATTTGCTCGATCATACTTCCCGGCGATTCCAGCAAACATCCGGTTGACCTCACTAGACTCAATGACCGGTCCGCTCGAGGCGCTGTTATTGGCATGGGTTGACATGGATTTGGAGGATCAGGAAATAAGAACTTAGGGTGGCGGAGGACTAAGGGAGGGAAGCATCTTATGAATCCATGTCAATCCATGCAAAAACTGATGCAGAGTGTTTAGCATGGATGGACATGGATGCACAGGATGGGAGAGGTGTTCGTCTTCGGGACTACTACTCAGTCGATTCCTCGTTCTTTTTGAAGCTCTGGATGACCCAGTTTGAGATTTCGCGGTCAGGATTTTCCGCACAGGCTTTGTCGATCAGAAACTCTTTTTCTCCTGAGTTTCGCGAGACAATCTTCAGACCGTAGGGCAGATCTTGGAAGTGCTCGGTGCAGAATGAGGCGAAGTCTCCACTCACACCTTCAGCTTTCTCAACCAAGTAAAACAGAGCCTCATCCGTAAACCGAAGGTTGAGAGAGTGCTCCTTTGCGAACGCGTCCACGAAAGGCTGGATGATGCTGCGGTCAATCGAGTGCGAAGGTGCATGTTTCTCGAGAAGTGATGAGAGCTTTTCATCTGGGTCCGAAACGAAATCAGTGTCCACGGTCAGGTGCTCGAGGTTGGTTGAGGGAAGCTCGAATTTGAAATCCCGAAACAGTCGCTCCAGAACTGACATCACTCCTCGCGCACCAGTGTGCTCTTCGTGTGCTTTCTCGGCAATCGCGTGAATCGCCTCGTCTTTTACGTCCAACTCGATCCCGTGGTTGGCAAAATCCCGAACGTATTGCTTCAGAACACTGCCTTCAGAAGTCTGCATAATTTCCGCGAGATCCTTAGGGCGTAGCGAGTCGAAAGCGACCCTGACCGGAATTCGTCCGACAAACTCGGGTTCGAACCCGTATCGGATAAAGTCGTTCGTCTCGGCCAAGCGCAGGTATCGGTAGAGGTCCTCTTCAGATTCGGCAATTTCACTCGCGAAGCCCATGCCCGTTTTACCGACACGCTTCTGTATTGATTTTGCCAGCTGATCAAATGCACCACTGACGATGAAGAGGATGTTTTTTGTATTAATCCGGCGGCTGGTCTTTCCACGTCCGCCTCCCATCATCGCTTGCATCTGACCCATCATATCGGTTTGGCTAAAGGGGTTTACCTCAGTCTCTTCCATGAGTTTGAGCAGATTGATCTGCACACCCCGGCCCGAAACGTCTTTTGACCCACTCGCAGCCTCACTGGCAATTTTGTCTATTTCGTCGATGTAGATGATTCCCTTTTCGGCGAGGTCTACGTCACCACCGGCAACCTTCACAAGATCCCGGACGAGATCTTCCACGTCAGAACCCACGTATCCGGTCTCAGAAAACTTCGTAGCATCCGCTTTGACAAACGGGACTCCAATGAGCCGAGCAAGATTCTTCATGAGGTAGGTCTTGCCGACTCCAGTCGGTCCAAGAAGGAGGATATTCTGCTTTTGGTATTCGTAGTCCCTCTCTTCCTCGGGTGCTTCGAACTGACGCCGAATGTGGTTGTAGTGGTCACAAACTGCTACCGACAAGACTTTCTTGGCGTCGCTCTGGCCGATGACGTAACGGTCAAGCTGTTGAAAGACTTCTTTCGGCTTCAGTTTAAAGCCGCGAATCTTTTCTAACCTTTCCTTTGCCTCTTTTTCGTCGTCTTCTCCTTTTTCTCCACTGGGAGCCGGAGAGGCAGGCGTTGCGTGAACTCCTTGAACCCTGACCCTCGGATCTCCTATGATCGATTGGATCTGTTTCTGCAGCTCCTCAAATGGGTTGTCTGATTCTTTCTCTTTGTCGCTCATGATAAGATAACCGAGACGGTACGACTGAAGCTGTTGAAAAGCAATGATCGACGGCGATTGGATTTTGCCTCTTGAATTTCGCTAAAACGTTGACAGGGAATCGCGTATGAGGGATTTTTGCAGCCTCCAACGAAAAATTGATCGGAAGTCGTCTTCATGTCCAACAACCTGACAAAACGAGATATAGTCCTCAAGATTTACGAGGATTCGCGAAACGACTTTCCGCAGAAGGATGTGAAAGAGATCGTGCAACAGACGCTCGACGCCATTGGTGAAGCGATTTGCGAAGGGATGAATGTCGAGCTTAGGAACTTCGGCGTCTTTCAAATCCAGGTGAGAAAAGCAAGGGTGGGTCGCAATCCGAACCGTCCGGAAACGGATGTGATGATTCCTACGAGGGCGGTGATTAAGTTCAAGGCGGGTAAAGAGATGAAGGAAAAACTCAAACACCTTGATCTCGATTCGCTCGACGGGTCGCGGGAGTAGGAAGGTCCCGATGTATCAAGCCCTTCCCGGTTTTCGGGACTTTCCACCGGAACGTTTCCGGGAGCGAAACCGCGTGTTTCGCATCTTGAGGTCTACTGCGGATTTGTTTGGTTTCGAGGAATTTGATGGACCAGTTTTGGAGCCGCTTGAGTTGTATGTGGATAAGTCAGGCGAAGAGATAGTCGACCAGCTCTTTTGGTTTGAGGACAGGGGTGAACGGAAGGTTGCGTTGCGGCCAGAGATGACCCCAACCCTCGCCCGAATTGCTGGTTCTATGGCGAATTCCCTCAAGAGACCCGCCCGTTGGTTCACTCTGAATGAGCAGTATCGTTTCGAAAGGCCTCAAAAAGGAAGACAGCGGTCCTTCTTCCAGTTCAATCTCGATATTCTGGGTGAATCTGCAGTGGGTGCAGACGCTGAAGTGATTGCCTGCTTCGTAGCGGCTCTTGAAAGGTGCGGTCTAACGCAAAGAGATTTTCGAGTGAGGCTAAGCGATCGTCGAATTTGGACCCGCTTCCTCGATCTGATGGGAATACCCGAAGAAAAGCAGGATGAATGTCTTTCGGTGGTCGATCGCATCGAGCGACTTTCCGCTGAAAAGACCCTCCAGTCTCTCAATCCTGTCCTCGGGGAGGCTTCCGAGGATTTTCTGGGTCGGGTGGAGGAGCTACGGACGATTCGATCTGATGATGATTTGAGGGCTTTCCTTCTCAGTCTCTCCACCCGAGTCGACGAGAATGAAAGGACCTCTGAACTGCTGTATTCGTGGAAGGAATTTCGCTCGTCGGTAGAGGCGTTGGGTCTTGGAAACTGTGCGGTCATGGATCTCGGGATTGTTCGCGGGCTGGCCTATTACACGGGTCCGGTGTTTGAAATTTTTGAATCCACAGGTGAGGGACGTGCGCTCGCCGGTGGGGGGCGTTATGACGACTTGGTCGAAAAGGTTGCGGGAACTCCGATGGAGGCAACGGGAGGCGCAATGGGTGATGTCACTCTTCTTGATCTATTGGAGTCGAAGGATCTTCTTACCAGAACCGAAACCGGAACGGATTGTTTTGTCGCGGTTGGAGATGCCACCGCCAGGCCGAAAGCGTTGCAGGTAGCGCAGCTGATTCGACAGTCCGGGGTTTCAACTTCTTACCTGTTTCGTGAGGCAGGATTTAAGAAGCAGTTCAAGGAAGCAAATCGATGCGGGGCCAAGGTTGTGGTTTCGGTGGGGGAGAGAGAAGTTGAGAGCGGGCTGTTTCCCGTGAAAGAACTGTCCACAGGCGAACAGGAAAGTATCCCTCTTGAGGGCCTTGGTGATTTTGTAAGCAGTCTGGTTCTGGGGGAGTCTTAGTTTTTCGCTGTCTCGACCTCACCGCTCTAGCGGCTTCCACTCTAAAGTTGAGATCCCGAAAAGGTCGGGAATCCGCTTAGACAATCTCTCCGGTGATCAATTAAAATCTAGATCCTCGGGCGGACGGGGCAGTAACTCGTCATCGTCGGATGCCTCGGAGGAAAGATCCACCTCGTTCTGGGCCAACGAGTCATCGGTAAGCTGGTTCCAAAGTGCCGGGTTTCCGTCTTGGTCCAGGACTTCAGTGGCGATTGGCTTGGTGATCCACGATTGGGCTTGAAGCTCAGCTTCCAACTGACCGGCACTCCACCCAGCATATCCGAGGTAGGCTCGCACCGTTACTGGATCATCACCCTCGATGAGATTGAGGGCGTGTTCACTGGTGATCCCGAAAAACATCTTATGTGAATTCTCTTCCTGATCCCACTTCCAAGCGGTCAGGATGAGCTGACTGTGATCGACGGGCCCACCCTCAAAAATCTGAATATGGGCGAGCTTCTCAAAGTGTTGCTCCGGATACATTTCCCCTAGAGTCTGACCAGTAGGCCTGTTCAAGATTACGCCAAGGGCTCCACTGTCGTCGGAGTGAACCGGCAAAAGGATTACCGTCTTTTCGAAATTAGGGTCTTGGAGTGACGGGTGCGCCACGAGCAGCGATCCCGATAGACCGGAAAGACTGTTGAATCGTGGTGTGCTATCCATTGCTACTTAGACTCTCTAGGATGATCCCGGATTCTTCAAGAATTTCCGTTACCATAGGGTCGTTTCGGTAGTCGTAGAAATACTTGATTTTCTGGATACCTGCAGCAGCAAGGACTTTTGCACATTGGATGCATGGAAAATGACTGATGTAGGCAGTGGCTCCCTGGACGGAGATGCCGCGTCTGGCTGCATCCGCAATGGCGTTTTGCTCGGCGTGCACGGTTCCCTGTTCGTGACCGTCACGAACTCGCGAAAGGTGGGGTGAGCTCGGTAAAAAACCATTGTAGCCCGCCGCTATGATACGGTTCTTGTGGGTTCCCCCGGAAACCAGAACACAGCCAACATGAAGCCTCTCGCAGGGAGATCGACTTGCGATCAACAACGAGGTGGCCATGAAATATTCATCCCATGACGGCCGCCCCGGACGAGCGGAAACCAAAGCAGAAACCTCAGCCAGAAAGCTCTCCGAGTTCTCATCTACACCTGAATCGACCATCTGACCCTTAGCAATGGACACGCTCAAGTGGCTCCGGGTCAATGATTCGGCTGTCGAGGACGCTGGCGTACAACTCCTCCTCGAACCAGGCCCTTGCCTCCGGGTCGCCATGCGTGAGCACGACAGTTCCCGGATTCATTCTGATGGCATAGTCGAGAAGCTCCTCGCGATCGGCATGGCTGCTCAGATCAAATTTCTCAACCTTGGCACGGCAGGTCGCGACGAAATCAATTTCTTTGAACAGGATATCAACCCCATGTCCGGCCGATAGAATATCGTATCCAGGTGCCTCAGGGTCACAGTAACCAACGAAACAAATGGTGTTTGAGGACTCTCCGACCATCGCAGCAGCGAGGTGGTAAGAGGGAGTGTTGGCTACGACCATTCCACTACTGACGACATAGATCGCAGGTCCGGGAGGGTTTTTGCCGGGTCGGATATCCTTGGGAATCTTCCGGACATTCATGTCTTTCAAAATCCGCTTCCGAAACTGCAATGCGCTGTTTTTCCGGGAAAGAAGATCGAAGTAGTTGGCAAGGTCCATTCCAAGGCCGGAAGCAAAAACAGGACACTCAGGAATGGCTTGTGTCCGAAACGCTTCATGGAGAACGGAGAAGATTTCCTGCATACGTCCGAGAGCGAACACGGGCAATAGGACCGAACCACCATGGCGGATCGTTTCGGAAACCGTACTGACAAGGCGTTCCACTTCCTCGGAACGACTTGCTCCTACTGAGCGACTGGTCATTCCCCGCGTCGTCTCCAGGACTAAGGTATTGATGTCAACAGGCTCACCGACCTCCGCTCCGGGTAGGATGTGTTGGTCGGTAAACAAGATATCGCCCGAGAATAGAATCGACTCTTTTTTATACCGTAAGAGAACGCTGACTGCACCGGGAACGTGCCCCGCATGAAAAAACTCAACGTCAAGGGTCTCTCCATTTGCGTGGAGCTGATTGATCCGGTCTACCGGAACCGCTGTGAACCTTTCCTCTAGCATCCTGACTTCTCCATCCGTGAAAAGTGGATACTCGGGGACATCCTCCTCCTCGCGCTGACGGCTCATCACTCGGACGGAGTTACGCATCATCCGAGGTGCGAGAACCGACGACTCACGCGACATCCAAATCTCTGCGTTCGGATGTTGACGAGCGACCACCGGAAGAGTGCCGAGGTGATCGAGGTGGCAGTGCGTAAGAATGATCAGGTCCAAAGCAACGTCTCTGATTTGATCAAAGCGCGGCATTGCTTCTCTACCTTTCTTCTTCGGGTGTAAGCCAGCATCCACCAAGATACGAAAAGGTCCGATCTCGACGAGTGTGCTGTTAGAGCCAATTCCGCCGTCTCGATTCAAATCGGTAAGAAACATAGTGGATGATTCAGTATGGGTAGCCGAAAGATTACCTGCCTTCATGGCTAACTGAGGTTCTTGACGAGAACCACTGGCTTCCGAGCTTCCGAGTGAACGAGGTCCCGCCGGGAACCGGGCAAATCATCTTCCGAAGCTTCTTCGTAGCCGCAAGCGTCGCGGAAAAATGCGAAACTCTGAGTGCTCAAAGCAAAAAGCCTCTTGAGTCCCTTCGCCTTTGCTTTGCGTTCCGCATAATTTACCATCTTCAATCCGACCCCACGTCCCTGGTAAAAAGGTTGGACAAATACGCTCGCGATCTCGCCATCCTGTTCAGCAGGGTAGGAAATCATCGAAGCACACGCAACCAGACTACCGTCGATCTCATAAAGGAAAAAATCTTCGATAGAATCTCGGATGGATTCGAGGGAACGTTCGCGCACTGCGTCACTGGAAGCCGCATTTTGGATCAAATTGTAGAGCGAATAAAGGTCGCTGGATTCTGCTTGGCGAATTTCATCGTATTCATTGCTATGAATCATTGTACCGAGGCCAACCTTGTCAAATACCTCGGTTAAGAGTGCGCCAAATACCCTTCCGTCGAGAATGTGAGCACGAGGTGTCCCTTCTTCAAGAGCAGTGAGAGATGCCGCAACCTTAGAATGAAGCTCGCTCGGTATAGCTTCCGGTCCCCTCGAAACCGTTTCCCGAAGAACCTCAGCGGGTATGTTGAGAAGAGACTCGCCATGAACCGTGAGCCCTGGGTGCGAGGTCAGGAAAATGAGCTTGGAAGCTTTCAAAGCGGAAGCGACTTCGGCTGCAATCCAATCAGAATTCACGCGGAGAATACTTCCGCTTCTGGAGGCGTTTACGGGACTTATGAGCGGCGTGATACCAGAGTCGAGAAGCTGAGTCAGCATTTGGCTGTCCACTTTCTCCACTTTGCCGGTCCGCTGATAGTCCTCTCCCCGAATGATTCCTTTAACGGTTGCCCGAACGGCATTCGGCACCGCACAACTGATACCGAGCTCGGTAAATTGAGAGAGAATGTGGGCGCTTACCTGCCCTGAGGCTTCGACTGCTAAATGGAGAACATCATCGTTTGTCGGTCCCGACCCATATGCATCCTCTACCGCTATACCACGTTCTTCCCCAAGAGAACGGATCTGTTGCCCAACCCCATGAACAAGAACCACTCGGATGTTCAGGCTCCGAAAGACCGCAAGATCCATCAATAAGTTCCGAAAATTCTCGTGGGCCACCACGCTCCCATCGACTGAGATAACGAACGTGTGACCGCGAAACATCGGGACATACTTGAGGATTCCCCGCAAGTCAGCCGGCTTGATCGGAGCTTCCGCGTCGACTGTAGAATGATGAATCTGGTGTGCACTCATGATGGTCCCAAACCGCTAAACTAGGAGACGTTTGGCAGATTGATCGAAACAAAAATGCTGGAAGCCAACTCTGCTTTTTGACTTGAGGGGCCAACCTTCAGTCCCTCGGAGGAACCCTTCTCTTCCACAGGTCTCTATGAGGTATACGATCCCAGAGTGAAATTTTCGAAAGGCCGTAGTGATTTCCAGGGGGAAGGTCGCAGGCCTCTCAGAGACTACACTCTACAAAGAGCGGCGACTTCAGTCGCCGAACTGGTTCCCCGCTCCAGGCCTGGAAAAACAACTGCAGGCAACCAATAACTCGAGGCCCTAATTCCGAGGTAAGCTCGGCTGTGGTCATCCTCCTTTCCGCATCTCTTCATACCCCTCAATAGTTCCAATATGCGCCTCAACCCAGTGATCAGGTTCGATCTCGATAAACTCGCCGGGGATTGCTGCCTGCTCTTCCGAGCACTCCAGATAAGTACGGTAGGCAAAAGCGCAACCAGGAGGTGGGTCGATAGGAGAGGGCACGTCGCCCTTAAGAAGGATTCGGTCTCTTTTAGCCGTTGGATCAGCCTTGGGGATCGCAGATATGAGTGCCTTGGTGTAGGCGTGTTTTGGATTCGAGAATAGTTTCTCGCGACTCGTCAGTTCGACAACTTTACCAAGATAAAGGACGGCAATTCGGTCGGATATGTGACGCACGACTGACAAGTCATGCGAGATGAATAGATAGGCGAAACCGTGTTCCTTTTGTAGGTCCAAGAGAAGATTTAGAATCGAGCTCTGCACGGAGACGTCCAAAGCAGAGACTGCCTCATCGCAAACAATTAGGGAAGGTCTCAACACGAGAGCTCTGGCGATTCCTATACGCTGCCGTTGGCCACCGGAAAACTCGAAGGGATAACGGTCGACAGTATTGGCATCCAGTCCGACTTCATCCAGAATTTTGGCGACCTGCATTCCTCTCTCTTTCCGGGTCCCAATCTTGTGGATGGTCAGAGGTTCTTCCAGGATCTGTCCGACGGTCTGGCGGGGATTCAGCGATTCAGCGGGGTCTTGGAAAATCATTTGAACCTCCCGTCGGTAACCAAGAAGGGAGCTGCCACGAAGTTTCAAAACGCTCTCACCATCCAAGCGGATGTCTCCATCAGTGGGTTTAACCAATCGGCAGATGGCTTTACCGAGCGTAGTTTTGCCGCATCCCGATTCGCCTACAATTCCGAGAGTTTCTCCGGGGCTTATCGAGAGCGAGAGGTCATCCACGGCCCGGCATACCCTCTTGACACGAGGGATTAGGCCTCCTCGCAAGGGGAAGTGCACCTTAAGATTCTCGATTGTTACGCCCTCTTTCATCGATCAGTGCGCACTACATCACAATCCTCCACCCAATGACCGGGCCGGACTTCAATTAAACGCGGGCGAATCGTTCGGAAATCTTCCGACTCCAAATATTCGTCTCTCCGCGGATGATCAGAGCGTGGTGCGAAACGGGCACCAACGGGTAAATCCTGTAGTCCCGGTACTCTCCCCGGGATCGTCGGAAGCATAGTCTTGGGTCTAGATTCCAGCGACGGTATGGAGCGGAGAAGTCCCGCCGTGTACCGATGAAGTGGATTTAGAAAGAGTTCTTCTACAGGGGCCACTTCCACGATCCTTCCCGCGTACATGACTACGACCCGATCGCAGGTTTCCGCGATAACGCCAAGGTCGTGAGTGATCAGTATCATGGCCATTGAGAAAGATTCTTTTTTCTCGCGAAGGAGGTCGAGTATCTGAGCCTGTGTCGTCACGTCGAGTGCGGTGGTCGGCTCGTCTGCAATCATCAGTTTCGGCCCGCAGACCAGTGCCATTGCAATGACTACCCTTTGACGCATGCCTCCAGAGAGTTGATGGGGGTATTCCTTCATTCGTTGTTCGGGTGCAGGGATGCCCACTTTTTTCAACACATCGAGAGACCGTTCGTAGCTCTCTCGCTTTCCGCACATTTCATGGATGAGAAGGCATTCCGCGATTTGTCGGCCTACAGTGTGGACGGGATTTAGAGCGGTCATAGGCTCTTGAAAAATCATTCCGATCTCCTTTCCCCTCACCCCTCGCAGTTTCTTCTCTTCCAGTGTGGCAAGGTCCACTCCCGAAAACTCAATACTCCCACTCGATACCCGTCCTGACGGCTTGGGCAGCAGGCCAAGAATACTGTGAGCGGTGACACTTTTCCCGCATCCAGACTCACCCACAATTCCAACCGATTCATTTTGGTGAACCGAAAAGGTAACTCGGTCAACGGCCTCTCGGAATCCCGCATCGGTTTCAAAGCCAGCGGAAAGACCCGTCACGGAGAGAAGACTGTTGGAACTTTCCATTCTTGTTCGAATCTTAAGAATTCAGAAAGGATAGGGGATCCTTTAGGAATTCAACGAACGCCCTGCCTTCCAGCTTTTGAACTTTTGCCTTTAGGGTTTCGGGAGTGTCATCCGGTGCCACCGGGCATTTCTTTTGGAGTATGACCCTCCCGGCATCCACTTCTTCTTCGGCAAGATGAATCGTGCATCCCGATTCCGAATCACCGGCTCTAAGGACGGATTCATGAACCGCAAGATCCATCAATCCTCCGTGGCGAGGTAACAGAGAAGGGTGAATGTTTACCAAGCGGCCCCGCCAACGCTCGACAAAAGGAGGAGAGACGATTCGCATGTATCCAAGCATCAGAACCAACTCTACCTGATGTTTTTCGAGTTCGGCGGTGACGGCTGCGTCAAACTCTTCACGCGTCAGGTCACCCGGACGAATTGCTCGGCTAGGGATTTCCTGCTCCCTGGCAAACTCAAGTATGGGTGCCTTCTTCCTGTTGGATACGATCACCGCGAGATCAATCGGGAGCTCACCTTTTCTCCAAGCCGCGACAATTGGCCTTAGCGCGCTCCCTCGCGTCGAACCCAGAACGCCAACTTTCACTTGCTGCATGTGATTCAACCTCGTAGCTGGTCAATCAAATCCACACGCTTTTGGACAAGAGCTGCCGTTCCGATATCCGATCTGTGAAAGAGGGGACCTGGAACTGATAAAGCCAAAGACTCCGCGGCTACTTCAGCTTCTTCCAAAGACTTTCCCGTCCCTACGAAGGCAAGAGTCCGTGATCCCGCCGCCAAGAGCCTGCCGTTTCTCGAGTCAACGGACGCGAGGAAGAGGTTTTTACAATCTGCCACCTCGGAAAGATCGATCTCAAACAATTTGCGGGGACGCTCTGGATAGCCTTCCGGGACCAGATACTTGCAGACGCTAGCCTCACTTTTGTAGGAAACGGAAGAGGGATCAAAGCTGCCATTGGCAATACCTCTTAAAGCCGTAAGAAAATCGCCTTCGAAGAGGGAGAGCAAATTCATGCACTCCGGGTCTCCGAAACGAGCGTTGTACTCAATCAAACGGATGCCATCTGCGGTAGCCATGAAGCCGCCGTAGAGAATACCGCGGTAAACGCTCCCGGTTTCGCTGGCAATCGCTTCAAGGGTTTTTTCGTTCATATCCACAGCCGCTTGGTAATCCGACTCTTCGGTGAAAGGCATTCGGTGATCTGGCATTGAATAGCTGCCCATACCGCCGGTATTCGGACCCATGTCGCCTTCATAGGCGCGCTTGTGATCCTGAACGAGAGGGGAGTGTGAGACAGTTTTTCCGTCCGTGTAGGTGAAGAGTGAAAACTCGGGGCCGATACACTTCTCCTCGATGACGAATTTCGAACCTGCATCGAGAGTTTCGAGACACCAAGAAAGAGCCTCCTTCCGTGTCTGAAGGTGCTCTCCGGAAACCTTGACTCCCTTGCCACCCATAAGCCCATCGGCTTTGAGGACGAAATCGTCTCCGAGCTCCACAAGAAATGCTTCCACTCCATCCATTGATGAAAACCACTGAAAGACGGGTGAGCCAGGTATGGAGTGTTTGAGGAGAAGTTCCCGGGTAAATCCTTTGCTGGATTCAATCTTCGCCTGCTCTCGGCCAGGGCCTGCAGTAGCAATTCCAGCTGCCGACAGCGCATCGACGACTCCTGCCTCCAACGGCGCCTCGGGACCCACAACGGCAAAATCGGCTCCGTGTTCGACTGCGAATTCACAGATCTTTGTGGGATCTGTCAAAGGGCCTTCTGTATAGGCAATCGAAGCAGACGACAAACCAGGGTTGTTGGTGCTCCCGTAAACAAGCAATTCGGACTTTTCTGGAGAGGCACTTAAGGCCTTTGCGATGGCGTGTTCGCGAGCCCCAGAGCCAATAAGGAGTACTTTTTCCATTCAGCGTGAAGTGTTTCTTCGATTCTGAGGGTGCGCAAGACTCAGTTTTTGAGTTTGCAATCGAAAGGTGAATTTCATCTTCTTGAAACGCTTCCGGCCTGTCGTTCAAACCCCCCAAACGCATTGTTCAGATGAACCTAAAACCCCTTCTCTTATGTGTCGCATCTAGCGGCCTCTTTCTCTCCTCCTCGTTTTCCGCTTCCGAAGCTGGGGACGGCTCAGCGCGTTACTATGAGAGTCGCCCTGACAGCTATGATGGAAAGCAAATCGAGCTCGACTGCACTTTCGTTACACGGATCAATGGTGGTCCTCAAATTGAAGGAGTTGTGCTTTTTCTCGCCCACACTGAAGATGAGGAAAACTCCCGCCGTGGGGGAGCGATTGTAACGGCAGTGATGGAAGACGATGCAGACAGCTTTATCAAACGATATGGCGATACGGTAGATGTCGACCGTGGAACTGCTGACCGGATTGATAGCCGCCGATTGAAAGGCACTTTTTATGTTCTCGACCGGGGTCACGTTTATGTGGATGCATCAGAGAACGGAGAGGCCCACGAGCTCATTCTCGAGCGCGCAGAAGACGTCAAAACAAACATTCGGCGCGGAAAGGCTGGTGGCCCAAGGCCAATGAAGGGTCCGAAGGGAAGAGCCGAGAGCTAAGGCCAAGTCTACCCTCGATAGTCACTAGGCCAAGGTGGACTAGTCGGGAACAGCCCCTGCCAGAGAATAGGGGCTTTTTTTCTTGCGAGTTGCGAGTCTCTTTGACTTGATTCCGCGCTTGGCTGAATTTCGCCCACTTTCATTGGGTGAGGCCACTCACTAACTACCAACAATAACCACTAACCATCAGGCTTGATTGCACGATTGAGCCTTACAAAAAAACCTATGAGTTCCTTAATGGAAGAACTTCTCTCTGACAGCAGTATTGATAAGCTGGAAGAGGGTGAAATTATCAAAGGGCGGATCATGGAGATTCGTCCGACCGAAGTGATCGTCGATATCGGCGGCAAATCGGAAGCAGCAATCCCCTCGGTTGAATTTTCCGATCCTGGAGATTTGGATGTCGGAGGCGAAATTGAAGTCTACCTTGACCGTTTGGAGGATCGCGACGGTAACCCCGTCGTTTCCTACGACAAGGCAGAGCAGAAAAAGAACTGGGAGCACATCCTCGAAAACTGTGACGAGGGTTCGATCGTCCCTGGACGGGTTAAGTCCAAGGTAAAGGGAGGGTTGATCATCAGCATTGGAGTAGACTCGTTCCTCCCAGCGTCCCAGATTGATATTCAGCCGCCTAAGAATCTGGACCAATATGTCGGACAAACCTACGATTTTAAAGTCATCAAGATTAACCCGGACCGGAAAAATATCGTAGTTTCCCGCCGGGAGCTGATCGAAGAGCAGAGAGCGGAAAAGCGTCGCAAGCTTCTTGATGAGGTCAACCCGGGCGATGTTCGCCGTGGGGTGGTGAAGAACATCACTGACTATGGAGCGTTTGTGGATCTCGACGGTCTGGATGGTCTCCTTCACATCACCGACATGAGCTGGGGTAGGGTTTCCCACCCGAGCGAAATGCTGAAAGCGGGCGAAGAAATTGACGTTCAGATCCTGGAGGTCGACCGCGACCGTGAGCGGGTGTCACTGGGCACGAAGCAGCTTAGTCAGAATCCTTGGGATCTCATTGAACAGAAGTATCCGGTCGGCGCTGTGGTCAAAGGCCGCGTCGTCAATCTGGTCGCCTACGGTGCATTCATCGAAATCGAAGAAGGTGTCGAAGGTCTGGTCCATGTGACCGAGCTTTCCTGGACGAAGCGCATCAACAAGCCATCCGAAGTCTTGCGGATCGGCCAGGAGGTCGACGCGGTTGTTTTGGGGATCCAGAAAGATGAGCAAAAGATTTCTCTGGGAACCCGTCAGCTCGACGAAAATCCTTGGGACATGGTCCGCCACAACTACCCGGTCGGTGCTCACGTTCGCGGGCAGGTCCGGAATCTCACCAACTACGGTGCCTTCATTGAATTGGAAGAAGGTATCGACGGAATGGTTCACGTCTCCGACATGAGTTGGACCCGCAAGGTCAATAACCCAACAGAGGTGGTGAAGAAGGGTGACGAGGTCGACGCGATCGTTCTGGATGTGGACGTAGACAACCGTCGAATCTCTCTCGGTATGAAGCAGTTGAGCAACGACCCATGGGAAGAAATCGACCAATACTTCAAGATTGGCGATGTTGTCTCAGGCACGGTCATCAAGCTCACGAACTACGGAGCCTTTGTTCAACTGGAGCATGACATTGACGGCTTGGTGCACATCAGCCAGCTCAGCGAAGATCGGGTTGAGAACGTGAAGGATGCGGTGGATGTCGACCAGAAAGTGACGGCCCGTGTGATCAAGATCGACCGGAATGACCGCCGGATTGGTCTCAGCATCAAGGCCGCTGAGTACTCGGATGACGAGGTGGCAGCCGAGGCGGCAGCTTACGACTCGCTCTCTGGAGACGAGGATCTAGCGAGCCTCGGGGACATCCTCGATCAGGCCGGTCGCTAAACCCAGCGATTCAACAAAAGATTTTCAGCCCCTCGGTGCCAGGTCGCACCGAGGGGCTTTTTTGTGATATCGAATTTGAGAAACTCTGCTGACACCGAACCTACTCGAAGGAGACTGTCCAATTGATTCACGTAGTCTTGCCGAAATTTGTGACTTCGATAGGGCTATCGGATCTGTTGCAAAGCCGATTGGTTTCGGAGAGAGTAAGGGTGTAGGGATCATATTTCTGTTTTGAAAACCTCAATTTACAATGGCGAAAAGGAGTTGCCACTTCGATCAGACTTCAGTCGAAACGTAAGGGTGGATGAGGCCGAGAGATCTGTGGAGTGGATCGAGGCTCAGGTGGTTTCGGCGAATCCGGTTCGCCTGGATAGCTGGTTGTCTTCCCACTTTCCCGAGGTGTCCCGTTCGCGCTGGCAAAAGGCGATTCGCGAAGAAAGAGTGGTCAGAAGCGAGAAAGATCTTGTGCCTCGAGTGATGGTCTCGGATGGGGATATTTTGTCGATTGACGCTCAAGTATTCAATGACAACTCGAACCATCCCAAAATTCCCGAGCCTCAGGATCTGCCCCTCACGATTCTCTTCGAAGACGAAGACATTCTGGTCATCAATAAAGCATCGGGGATGGTGGTCCACCCCGGAAACGGCTGTGAAAATGGAACCGTAGTCAACGCAGCCCTTCACCACACTCACGGCAAGCTCGCGGCTCTGGATGAGGTTGAGAGACCGGGTATCGTTCACCGGCTGGATAAGGAAACCTCGGGTGTGTTGATTCTTGGCAAAACCGAAAAAGCTGCGAGGGATCTCTTCTCCCAGTTTCAGGCCCGCTCCATTTCGAAAACCTACATTTGTGTAGTTCAAGGGGTTCCCGATCAGCAGGTGGGAACCTGCGACGGACCCATTGGGAGGCATCCGGTCAATAGGACAAAGATGGCAGTTTTGCCTGACGGGAGACCTGCTGTTTCTCATTGGGAGGTTCTCAATGGCTCTAATGATGGATGGAGTGCCTTGCGGGTCTCGATTGAGACGGGTAGGACGCATCAGATTCGTGTTCATCTGTCGGAAATGGGATTCCCGGTATTGGGAGATTCTCTTTATGGCTTCCGAAAAACACGTGTTTCTGGTGATGCGGCACGGGTGGAGCGTATCCTCTTACACTCTTTTGAGACAGTCTTTCGACATCCAGTATCAGGCAAGGTTCTTGAGGTGCAGGCACACCTGCCAAGTGAAATGACCACTTTTATCAGTTGAGCGGATGGAAAAGGAGCGGAAAGAAGTGGATGAAGGGCAGGGGACCGAAGGTAAGGGAATTCCTCTCAAATGGATTTTCTACGCGATCCTTGCTTACGCGTTTTTCCAGACTGCTTACCTTTGGTGGCAAGTGAAGGGTGAATAGGCATTCGGGATCTCCGGAGTCGACGGATTCTTCTGCCGCAGTTACCACTCCGATTCAATTTCACCCGAATTATATTCCAAATGGGGCGGCACTCTATCTGCACGTTCCGTTCTGTACTGCGCTTTGTGACTTCTGTGCGTTTAAAAAGAGTCTCCCCTCTCCGGGAGATTGGGATCGATACCGGGCTGGATTGGAAGCGGAGTGGGAGAGCCTTCATTTTGAAGGGACAGTTAGTAGCGTATTCTGGGGTGGAGGGACACCGGGTCTTTTGAAAGCCTCGGACATTCTCAGAATCGGGGAATTGATCAATGAGCAAGTGGCCTCTGGCACAGAATGGACGGTTGAGCTGACGCCGCTTTGTCCGACTCGCGAGAAGCTCAAGGCCTGGTGTGAGATCGGAGTGAATCGCCTGTCCCTTGGTGTTCAGTCCTTCTCCCCACGGCTTCTGAAAGCAATGGGACGGCCTTATGACCCCAAGAATCTGGAGGCTATTGTCGGAGAGATTCGGGAAGCGGGTTTCAAAAATCTTAATCTCGATCTGATCATCGCTTTTCCCGGTCAAACGGTAGAAGAGCTGGAGGCGGATTTGGAGCAGACAGTGGCTCTAAGTCCAGACCACGTTTCTGTTTACTGCCTTACTCTGGAAGAAGATACCGCTCTCTATACCCGGTTGACGCAATCCGGAAATCAGCCCGATCCTGATCAGGAGGCCTCTCTCTACGAGCGAGCGTGGTGCCTTCTTGAAGAGGCAGGGTTTCACCAATACGAGATCTCAAACTTCGCAAGGGAGGGTTCCCACTGTAACCACCACTTGAATGTTTGGTCCATGGGTAACTGGCGCGGAATCGGGCCGTCCGCAGCTTCGCAGATCGGTTCATTGCGATTCCGAAATGCTTACGATCTCAAAAAGTGGAGCGAGTTTCCGTTTACAGCAGCAGCTGATCGCTACCCTGATCTTGTAGAAAGCTCTGATTCTGATAGGGCTCTGGAGAAGATCATCTTCGGGTTGCGCAAGAACTCTGGAATCTCCACAGATCTTGTCAATTCTTTGCACCCAACGGATCGGGACAGAGTAAAGGTATTTTTGGAGAAGCTGGAATCTGAGGGATACTTGGTTCAGTCTAAGGGCAACTATCGCCTGACTTTGCAGGGCCGATTGCTCGCAGACGAGATCTCGCAACAGATCCTTGGATAACTTTGTCTTGCACGACAGTTTCCTTAGAACTAATCCCTTGAAGTACAATATGAACCCACGTCTCCTCTCGCCTCTTGCTGCTGTTTTAGTCTTTTTCCTCGCCGGCTGCGGGGTGACCATGGAGAACCTCACTCCTACCCGGATTCCTGAGAACCCCTCTGGCATCTACACGATTACGATGAGGACAGACGCTGCCACTGGGGCTACGATCAAGAACGATTCGGTGAAAGGGAACATCGTTATTGATGGAACCGTGTTTCCAATGGAGCAGAACCCTATCGATCCGAGTCTTTTCGACTTCGACTATGTGATGCCTGAGGATCAGTCAGAAGCGGCGTTCTATTTTATTCTAAACTACGTGGTTTTAGGTGGTTCTGAAGAGAACCCTAACGAGGCCGTCTCGAATCTCTACAGTTTCCGGTTGGTGAATAAATATGTGATCCAAATGCAGGTGGACCGTGCACCGGTAGGTAGACCTGTCGCGGTGTTGGGACGCCGGTTTTTCCGATCAGACAGGATCATCATAGGAGGAGTCG
Organism: Verrucomicrobiota bacterium; assembly: GCA_038744685.1. Classification (NCBI taxonomy): domain Bacteria; kingdom Pseudomonadati; phylum Verrucomicrobiota; species Verrucomicrobiota bacterium. Next base: position 91,345 of record JBCDMB010000007.1, on the reverse strand, counting down.
AGGCGGAGACTCGGTTCAAGTCTGACAATGAGATCGATTTCGTAGTGCCTGCTCTTCCCGCGGGTGAAAGTTATTTTGTTCAACTACAGTCGGGCGGGCAATTGGTTCCGATTGGTAATTTTATGGTAGACCTTTCTCTGCTAAAGGTTGCTCCGATCAGTCTTACACTTGCCTCTGGCGAAACGGGTATTCTTGTCTTCTCGGTAGACTTTGATGCGCCCGCTGGCGGCCTTGCGATTCGGGTCACCACAGATGTTCCGGCATCCGTAATCATGCCTGAGGTGATCATTCCAGCAGGGAGCCGTTCAGTGAGTGTGGTAGTTGAAGGTGGTGTCCCGGGAGACGGAGCACTTTTTGCTGACGTTCCAGGGATGAAGGAATTGACAATCCCGATTACTGTTACCGAGTAGGCTTTGGAACCTTTTTAGAGGTCATTTTCTAAATCTTTAACTGGAACCCCTCGAATGGGTCTTTCGCGTCGCCAACGCGTATCTCCGTATCTCGAATGTATTCGGACAGCCCATCGCAAACCGCCTCGATAAACTGTCGAACTTCCTCTTCGGTTCCGTTGGCGACCAGATGGACTCGACCGTCAGCCAGATTCTCGACATATCCCGTTACTTCATAGCCGTTGGCAATTTTTGTGGTCTCATATCGGAAGCCTACACCCTGCACGCGTCCTGAAAACCACACCTCATTGAGGATCCGAGACTTTTCTTTCCCCATAGGAATCGAGGAAAGCAGGATGAAGGTGGATGTGGCAATCTGTTAGTCGAATCGAAGGACGGTGCCGCTATTCGACTCCAAGGGAGCCGTCAGTTTTTACTCTCGGTCCCAAACGCCCTTTGAAATTCCCTACCAAGGCGATTCTTTACCTCGTCCAGCACTACTGATCTTCCTAATTCCTTTTCTAGGGAAGTCACCGTTCCGTCTGTGATCCCACAGGGAACAATTCCTGAAAAGTGTTCGAGATTCGTGGAGACGTTTAGAGCGAATCCATGAAAGGAAACCCAATGTCGAGCGGCCATTCCAATGGCGGCGATCTTGCGGGAGTCTATCCAGACCCCGGTCAGGCCCTTCCGCCGATTCGCTGCGAGGCCGAAAGAGCAGACTGTAGCGATGACCAGGTCCTCTACTTGGCGAAGGAGTTGGTGAAGATCCTTCGATTGGGAAAGGTCGACGAATAGGTACCCGGTGATCTGGCCTGGCCCGTGGTATGTGATATCCCCACCGCGATTGGTCTCAACCACTTCGATTCCATGAGTGTGTAGAAATGTCGGTGAGGCTATCAAGTTCTTAGCAGCCTTGGGGTGACGACCGACCGTATAGACGGGTTGGTGTTCAGTAAAGACCAGTGTATCGGGTCTTTTTCCTTCTCTTCTCTCTTGGAGAGTGCGCAGCTGTATCTGAAGTGCATCCTGATAGGACGTCGAACCCCAATCCTCAATAGTGGTCTTCATTTCAGCCTTCGGAAATCTGTCGAAACCAGAGGTATCCGAATCCGAGTATTACGAAAAAACAAACAGCGAGTTTGATAACCATCGCGATCATTGCTCCGAGGAAGGTTCCCCAACCGGCCTTTCCTGCGGCCCTAAGCTGTCGTCCACCCAAAAGCTCTCCGAGAATCGCTCCAATAACGGGTCCAATAAAGATCCATACGAGGGGTGGAGGAATAAAGATCCCGACAATTCCACCGATAAGAGCACCCGTCGCTCCCTTCCAGGTGGCACCGTAACGCCGCGCACCCATTATCGAGAGAACGAAGTCAAGAACGAGGGTAAGGAGTGTGAGCCCTAGGGTTACCCAAAGAAAAGCTATACCGGGAGAAGCATCGGGAACCGTAAAGTGAAAAAGGGCGACCCCCGCAAAGACAAGAATCGGCCCGGGAAAAACCGGTAAGACCGTTAGGACCACTCCTAAGAGGAAAAGAAGGAGTGTGACGGCCAGGAGAAACCAGGCAGTCGGATCCATTGACTCTAGGAGTCCGCCTCTACCGCCTCACGCGCCCGCTCTGCATCGGAATCGCCCCGTTGCGCATTGACCGGTTCATCCAAAGTCTCCTCTGGCTTTGGCTCTGAAACTGGAGGAAATGTGCCTTCTTCCAGCCACTGTTTTGCCGCAGCTTGAAACTCTTCGTGGCGCTTAGTGCTTGCCTCCCTCCAGTTAGCCTGGCGGTTCGCACCAGTCCCAGAAGAAACTGCACTCACAGCTCCCTCCGTCGCCGCCTCGGCGCTATCGCCAAGGGCTGAACCGGCCGTTGTAACCGTCCCAACAGTAGCTTTCTCAAGACCTTTGCCAGCTCCTTTGAGATCTCCTCTAGCAAGAGCCTTACCCGTATCGAAGATCCCTCTTCCTAAGTTCATCACCGTATCTCCGGCACCCCTTGCGAGAGTGCCTGCGGCGTCAGCAGCACCGGAGACGACCTCCATACTACCCTTCATCGCGTCGCCAGCTAAGTTTCCGAGGAATTGTCCCGGTCTCCCAATAACGTTCAATAGCATTTCACCGCCATTGATCCTTGGGTTGTCGGGAGTGCCACTCAGCGTGACCGAAGTAGTTACATTGTTACTGCTGACGAGGGTGATTTTCCCGTCCAGTTCGTCAGAAGAGACGAACCACCGGCCGGTTAGATCAAAGGCTGGCCCCCCGATGGCGGTTTGAGTGCCAGCAGGGACGAGAGAACCTACGGTCTGCAGTTCGAAACCGGTCAACTGGAACCGCCCAGCAGTCACTGGAATACCAGATCCAATCACCGTTGATTTAACCACGGAGTCGAATTCTGCAGCCGTAACGCCTTCAGCTTCCTGTTCAATCCGAAACGAAATCTCACCGGTCATCACTTCATCTTCCCTCGGTTGACGAACGCCTGATGGATCAAAAGCGATGTTCTTTCCACGCACTTGAAATCCATCTACCTTAACGTCGAGATCTTCATCGTTTGCTGGTCGGCTTGAATACTCGAGTTGGAAATTCTCGATCAGAAAGTCTCCAATATAAATGGGGTCCGTGGTATCGCCGTCGGTTGGCTGCTCCTCAATTTCCTCAGCGTCTTCTGATAGTGCAGTTTCGATTGTCTCATCAGTTACCGGTTCTGTAGTTTCCGGCTGAGGAAGCTCGTTGGTGGAGTAAACCAGTTTCGCGTCCGAGAGCTTGAGAAGGGCAAAGGAGACGCCTTCTGCAACCGAGGCGACGGAGCTACCGGGATTTACGGTGATTCCTTCTCCAAGAAAATTGAATCCAGTGAGGTCGTAAACGTTCTTAGCGTTTGGGCTACCTTCGTCCGAAAAATACGCAGAGAGGCTAGTGACCGAAATGGAGTCGATCTGGATTGCTTTTCCACCTCCCGATTCTGGTGCGGGTTCCGGTTCCGGCTCAGTCTCTTCTGTAGGTTGCATCACGGCCAATTTCTCAAAAGAAAACTTCCCGTCTTTGTCTCGATCTATCGACACTGAGGGCCCTGTCACCGCGATCTCGTTGATCTTGATTACGTCTCCAAAAACTGAACTTGGGTCCACATCAATAACGAGAGATTCCAAGAGAAACAAATCCTTTACCCCGTCGGCATTGTCGGGATCTGCGACTCGCACCCCCTTCACCTCAACGTCTCCCGACCAAAGGTTTATTTTTAGATCCTGGATGGAGGCTTCGGTCCCCAGAATTTTAGGGAGTTGGCTATTTGCAATCCACTTAGCCGTTGGGGAGAGAAGAAAAGTAAGAAAAACGACTACCAGCAGAACGAGCGCAAGAACCGCAAAAAGCAAAAACTTGAGAACTGAAAAGCCACTTGAGGAGGAGGTCTTGCACTTCATACCCAGACATCATGCGGGTATTGCAGGTGGTGACAAGATTTCAGATGAATAACCAGCTGAAAACGAGGCTTCCCTCGCAAAGGCTAAGTTTGGCCTACGGTCAAAACCGAAAACCGAGTGACACGGTTCCTAGCCACCCGTCTCCGTCCCCGTCCACCCGTCGATAGCCTCCGAGGGAGAGGATTAAGGATTGGATACTCCCTTGCACTTCAAGACCAAGGTAGGTGTTGTCCTCATCCGCACCGATTGGCTCAAACCAAGTCCGAAGCAGACTTCCTTTGATACCGTAACCCAATCCTTGGCCGATCGTGTCCATTCCAATGAGAATTTTTCCACCGCCAATCCCAAGCTCCCCTTCAATCCCGGTGCGAAGAGCTTGGCTACCTACCTCCACTCCGGAATCCAAATACAAGCCAGCGGTCCCGCTTACTACTAGCGGAGACGAAATGTTGATTCCGAGATATCCCTCAGACCGAGCCGAAAAAGGTAAAAGAACGAGAAGAGCGAGGAGACAGTATGAGGGAGCATTAGCGAGTTTCATGCGATCAAGAAGCGGGGATAGAGTCTGCATTGTCAAGCATCCGGTATCCGACTCGTAGTTCAATCTAATCGACGTCTGGAAGAGTCAGCTCTCGGGCGCCTTCAGGAATTGCGAACACCTCTTCGTCTAGGTCCAGGTAGGTAATGTTTGAAACCGTCCCTGTTGCCTTTGGCTGATCTGCGGCGTAAGTCTGGTTTTCCGGGTCCCAAAGCCAGAATTCATAGGTCTGAGAGATTATCGGATCACTGCCATCACTGTAATCAAGGTAGCGGATTATGGAAGGTTCTTCATTCGCAGTCTCTGCGTCCTTTCCGTACGTGACGATGTACGACATTTCCTCGATAACACCGGTGTCAGGGTTGATGAAAAAACGGTACCAGTCGTCGGGAGTGTCTCCCACTCCTGAACCAAAGGTTTGGAGAAGCGTGACCCGCGGTTCACCATTGAATGTTCCTTCCTCTAGTTCACTGAGTTGTATTCCGTCTCCTTCCATCTTGAATGGAGCCATGATGAACCAGGGCCAGGTGAGCACGTGAAATCGCCCCCGGCTCGCCTCGGCTTCCGCAGGGTGAACCCACGCAGTCTCCCCGTCAAAAAAGATCGTCGTTCCGTCCTTGCGGTCGTACCGAGCTTTCGGACCATGCGCTTCAAACGTGAATGTTCCATCGACTGCAATCATCCCGCCAAAATCAATGAGGACGTCTGCCTGCACCACGTCTTTTCCCCACCAGGACTCTAGATTGTGGGCAGTCTGGGTTTTCGAAACAGTCTCGCCAATCTCTCCTGAGATATCCGCGAACACGGAAACGGAAGAGAACGCTAGTATTGCGGGAAGGGTCCTAGTTTTCATCCGTTAAGAAGAACAGAGCGGCCGAGTGAGGTCGACTTGTTTCTCCTACCCGAACTTTCTCCCTCAACTCGAAACCCTACCGATCAAATCCAAGCTTTTGGCGAAGAGGCTCGTCTTTGATCGCGTTGTTTTCCCAATAGTAAAGCATTTCGGAATGCGTAGCTGTGCCCTTCGAAAAGAGCTGCCCGTTAACCGTCTCTTCCCACCCAAGAATTCGGTGAGGAAAATCACTCTCAAAACTGATCGAAATCGTCCGTGCTAACGAGGGCGTATTGATCGTGTAGGATGCGGTAGCATCGGAAAAATCTAGTTCCGCACTTGCCTCAACCAAAACAGGTTGTAGATGGGCCAGCCGTTGAAAAAAGGTTTCTGGGAAAAGTGAAAATTCTCCCGTTGGAAGAGACTGCGGGTCTAGTCGAAGTCTCGTCCAAAGCTCATCCTCCGTCCAAGCCTCAGGTAGGGAAACGTCCTGATCCGCCTCTCGCTGGAAGTAGGAGCGTACCTCTACCTCCAGGGCATCGGAGCGGCGGTTGACCTGTTGGAATACGAGTCCACACCACTCTGTAGTGCTGGTAGCTATTTTCAGTCCCGAGGGAGCAGGGCCAGTCTCGTGCACGGGCTGAAAAATCGAGGTCATCATTTCGTAAGGATAAATTCCTGTTTTAAAGGACCGCAGGCGATTTAGCTTCAGAACGGGAACGGCATCATCTCCGGGACCGTACTCGTGCTTCACCTGTTGCTCGGAGAGAAAGGGCTCGGTGACAAAAATCAGGACACTTTCGCCAGACCGGATCTCGCCATACCGCAACTGCTCCAGATCGTATCGGGTGATTTCTGCCTTATCGAACCAGTAGTCTTCTATACTTTTCGCAGAAGTCTCAGGAAAGGGAGAAGCACAGGATACCGTAAATCCGGCGACGAAGGCCACGCCGGAATGGCGGAGAGTGGAGAGTAATGAGTTCACACTAAAGAGGGTAGAATCTTTTTGTTTTTTGCCAAGGAGCAGAGCGTGTTTTGCCTGTAACGGAGATTCTTTTTTGGACCTTGATTTTGGCATCCCAATCTCCCTCTCGGTCGGAGAGGCGTATTCAAAGGTTGAGTTCCTCCTTGGTAACGCATTCGTTCGGATTCTGAATGAAGAAGTTCTACATTACGACCGCAATTGACTATGCGAATGGTAAGCCTCACCTCGGGCATGCCTACGAGAAGGTGCTTACTGATGTAATTGCACGAACCCGTCGTATGTCAGGGGAGGATGTTTATTTTCTCACTGGGATGGATGAACATGGGCAGAAGGTCCAACAATCAGCCCAACGGGAAGGGGTCGAACCGATCGAGTACACGAACTCTATCGCCGAAGATTTTCAGGCACTTTGCCGCGATCTCAACATTTCGAACAACGATTTTATTCGAACAACCGAAGAACGTCACCGTGTAGTCGTGCAAGGCCTTTTGCAGAAGCTTTATGATGCGGGCGAGATCTACCTAGCGGAGTATTCAGGGTTTTACAGCACACGCGCTGAACAGTTTGTTCTCGAAAAGGACAAAGTAGATGGAAAATGGCCTGAGGAGTTTGGCGACGTCCAGCCCATCACCGAGCGCAACTACTACTTCAAACAGAGTAAATATCAGGAATGGTTGATCGGCTTTCTTCGGGATAACCCGGACTTCATTTACCCGCGCTATCGACTGAAGCAGGTTCAGGAGTTTTTGAAGGAACCGTTGAATGACCTCTGTATTTCGAGACCAGTCGAAAGACTATCGTGGGGAATCCCCCTTCCTTTTGACGATGGTTTTGTGACTTACGTTTGGTTCGATGCACTGGTCAATTATATCTCTGCTATCGGATACGGTAGCCACGACTTTGATGAATTTTGGCCTGCAGACTATCATGTGATCGGCAAGGACATTATGCTACCGCCTCATTCGGTTTACTGGCCCATCATGCTGCATGCCTGTGGGATTTCGTTGCCTAAACACTTGTTGGTTCACGGTTGGTGGACTTTGTCGGGTGCAAAGATGTCAAAAAGCACGGGGGCCGTCGTCAACCCTCTGGAGATGGTCGAGCGTTTTGGAGCAGACTCCTTCCGTTACTTCGTGATGAGGGAAATGGCGGTTGGTCAGGACAGTGACTTTTCCGAAGAGCTTTTTCTTAGCCGCTATAATGGGGAGCTCGGCAACGACCTTGGTAATCTTCTTAGCCGTCTGCTGAATATGGGCGGGCGATTTACGGACCACAAAATTCCCGAAAGCTCGATCAAGGAAAGTCCCGAGCAAGACTTGCAGGAGACATGGAAGAAGAACTGGTCAAAAGCGCGCGAAGCCTACGATGGTTTTCTGTTCCATTTCGCGTTGGAGGAGATCTTTGACTTCATCAAAAGCATCAACCGATACGCCGAAATCAGGGCGCCGTGGAAGCTTGCGAAGTCCGAAGCTGAAGAGGACCGTAAAGAGTTGGAAACCTCACTTGCCTTCATGGCAGAGGGCCTTCGGCTTGCGGCTGCTGCCCTCACACCGGTTATGCCTGAAGTGAGCACAAAGATTGTCGCCCTACTTGGATGCGAGCCCGTCGCCGATTGGAGCGAAGGAATGGAATGGTCGGACCTACTTGCGGGCTCGACCCTTGGTGAGAAGACGATCCTCTTTCCCCGTCCATAGAGCGAAATTGTCTGACTTGGACGGTTGCTACTCGCCTTCTTGAGCTCCAAGGATCCCGGTAGCTTCCGGGATGATAAACTCCGGTTCCGGAAGATCCGCGTTCGGGTCCTCCGCAAGGATCCGAACGTCACGGGCCATCGCTGCGGCGATTCGGGCCTCACTGGCAAACTCTTCTGAATGGAGTTCATAGTCGTCCCTATCGCCATCGAGAAGGGCCTGAAACTGAAGACCAAGACTGCGAAAAGCGTTGTAGAAAATGGGATTAACGCGGGGAAGCACCGCATCGATCTCAGCAAGTCTCCCCGTAGCAGACTGCCGAATCAAAGGGTTATCTCGATAATCCCACAACCCGCTCGCATCGGTAAATATCGGCTGTCCGTCCTCGATCAGTTCAAAACGATTCAGGAGGAAGAGTTGTTTCCCAGTTCTCTCGATTGGTAGGACGATACCAGTTTCCCGGTGAACGAGATCCTGAAACCCAATCACCCACCACGCTTCGATACCCCCCGAGAAACCCCCGCGGGACTCGGCCTGCTTCTGGAGCGAATCTACGGCAGTCTCTCCCTCGACAACTGAGTCGAAGACGTTTCTCAACTCTTTGTCGGTGGGTAGCGACCGGATCAAAAGCTCGATAAACCAGAACGAGGCAATCCGATCTGCGGTAGTAAGATCGGAAAACTCCTTTTTGGTCGTGAATTCTTCGAGTGAGACCATAGGGGAGTCTCGACCGAGCTCCCTTAAGTATTCGATCAGAGATGGGCGGAGTGCCACCTGCACTCTGAGATCAGCTCCAGCGATCAGCCAGGGGGGAACTTCCTCCGCGCGCCTGCGGTCTGAAACAGTAAAAACAATCTGTTTCAGGTAAGTTTCGACCAGAGCCTTCGTGAATACGGATATCGATAATTCTGGAGTCCAGTTCACCGCGATTCCGTAGTCGCCGGCAATATCCTGATAGAGGAGATAACTCTCTCCTTCGAGATTTCCCCGTCCCTCCGGAGCGAGCTTTACAGCAATTTTCGGGATACGCTCCAGGGGTGGTGTAAGCAACTCATCACAGACTTCCACTACTTTGCGTCCGATTACACGGGCAATCTGAAGAGACCCTTGGTCTGCAGCGACAAAGTCAAAGACGCCTGCGCTGCCTTCGAAAACCGAGGGCGAAGGTGCAAGAGGAGGCTGGACCAACTCTTGAGAAAAAACGAATCGTGGCGAGACGATCGATCCAGAAAGGAACAAAAGAAGTAATAAGCATCTATTCATTTATGCACACTCGGTAGGGTTACCGGATCGTAATGGCCATTGAGTTTCCATCGATCTCGATGTGGTCCACGTTCGTCCAAGCTTTGGCAAGAAGGGAGTCCTCTACCATATTGCCAATAGCTTTTGTAAAGCGGTCGACTACGAAGCTCGCTGCAAAAGCTGGCATTCTGGCTGAATTGATCCACGACTCTTCCACCGAAAAAGAAGGCTTCCCGTCCTTTTGAACAAACTCGCCTATCGAAACGAAAAAACCCTCACCCTTCATTCCAAAAAAAAGAATATCGAAGGGCACGAGGACCTGAAGTTTGCTTTCGACGAGATTGAAGTTGGGCGTGTCTGGCAGAATCGCATAGGTCGGTTCGGACGAGTTACTCAATGCCTGCTGCTTTCCGAGCGTTAGATTGAGGTATTCATCAGCGATCTCGTTCAAATCCCCGGCCGTGAGGCTAACCACAGATTCTTCGCTGTTTGAATCACTCAGTTGGCGCATCGCTCGGTTCAAATTTGCCCCGGGCGATTGAATGCCCAAGAGGAAGGTAGGTCTTCCGTCTGAATCCGGACTAGCAACCGCGTCAGCAGTGCGCACGAATGTGGGGATAAAACGGACTTGATAGACGAATCCAAGGACCACACCGACTACCACTGCGGCCAAGACAGTCGAGAGTACAGCAGCGAGCGATGCCTCTTTCTTTGTTTTCGGTGGAACCATGAAGAATCGAAGGGTGCGGAACCGTTTGGAAAATTGCAATTCTTAGAGCACTTCGGCGGACAGCCTTCGTCTCTCATGCTCGTGTCTACCATCGTTTTCCTTGTTCCCCCAGGCGAAGCCAGCCGTAGTGCCGGACCGTTAGGTCCGAGACGAAGGCTACGTTCAAAAGTGCTCTTTATTGGTAGGTCCTCCTGCGTCCGCGACTTGGTCGCGGCACTTCGGCGGATAGCCTTCGTCTCTCGTGTTCGTGTCTACCATCGTTTTCCTTGTTCCTCAGGCGAAGCCAGCCGTAGTGCCGGACCGCTAGGTCCGAGACGAAGGCTACGTTCAAAAGTGCTCTTTTTTCGTAGGTCCTCCTGCGTCCGCGACTTCGTCACGGCACTTCGGCGGACAGCCTTCGTCTCTCGTGCTAGTATCTACCATCGTTTTCCTTGTTCCTCAGGCGAAGCCAGCCGTAGTGCCGGACCGCTAGGTCCGAGACGAAGGCTGGTACCCGGGGTGGGAATCGAACCCACACTCCCAGAGGGAAGCAGATTTTGAGTCTACCGCGTCTGCCTATTCCGCCACCCGGGCACTCTCAGATCCGTGAGAAAACGTCTCTTCTTCAAGAGAGTCGAGAAAAATTCAGCCAAACCGATTTTCCCTTGCCTGTGGTAGGATTTGTGGGGACTACTCTACTAGTGTCGGATACGGAATCGATTCTAAGGCGTACCTCTTTCTTTGAAACCCATGTTGCGGCGAGTGCAAGAATTGTGGATTTTGCGGGATGGGAGATGCCGGTCTCTTACCGAGGGATCCTGGAAGAGCATCGTCAGGTCCGGGATAGAGTAGGCGTCTTTGACGTTTCCCACATGGGGGAATTCATGGTTTCCGGTTCGCAGGCAGATGAGTTTCTAGATTATGTGCTTACCAATCGCATCGGCAATTGTCCTCCCGGTAAGGCAGTCTACAGCCCCATGTGCAATGAAGCGGGTGGAGTGGTTGACGACTTGATTGCATATCGCCTGACCGAAGACTCTTTCCTCGTCGTTGTAAACGCGTCGAATCGAGAAAAGGATTGGCGGTGGATGAACGAGCGGTCTGGACTTTTCGACGTTTCTTTGGCCGACGAATCAGAGGATTGGGCGCTTTTAGCAGTTCAGGGCCCACAAGCAGTTTCCTACCTGAACGATGTGCTTGAGGTAGACTGGAGCGGCGTGAAGCGGTTTCACCTGTTACAGGCCGAAGTCGCCGGCATTTCTATCGTTGCCAGTCGAACAGGCTACACTGGAGAGGATGGTTTTGAACTGTTTGTGAGGGCAGAGAACGCGCTGGAGCTGGCAAAGAGATTGAAAGCGGGAGATACGATCGAATGGATTGGTCTTGGAGCGCGGGATAGTCTTCGACTCGAGGCGGGTCTACCGCTGTACGGGCATGAGTTGACGGAACAGATCTCACCGGTTGCAGCTGGCTTTGGTTGGGCTGTAAAGGAAGAGAAACCGCGTTTTGTTGGGAAAGATGCTCTTCAGCTCGAGAAACAGATCGGTTCGGAACAAACCGTTCGCTTTTTTACCGTTGGGGATCGGCGGATCGCTCGCGAAGAGATGCTTTTATACTCGGAAGATGAAGAGATTGGAAAGGTGCTTTCCGGCTCCAAGAGTCCGATTCTGGATAAGCCGATTGGTTCTGCCCTAATCGATGCCTCTTTTACTGGGGATACGGCGGAAGTTGACTCGAGAGGTAAACGGCTCCCTGTCATTTTTGCTAAACCACCCTTGCACCGATAATTTCTACCGAATAAAAGCCAGAGACAATGAGCAACACTCCTAGCGATCTTCAATACACGAGAGACCACGAGTGGGTGAAAATTGAAGCAGGTGTAGCCACCGTAGGAATTACTGACCACGCTCAGGAAGCGTTAGGCGACATCACTTTTGTCGAGCTGCCAGACGTTGGTTCGGAGTTCAGCTCAGGGGACACTTTTGGCGTGGTGGAGTCCGTGAAAGCCGCATCAGATATTTATCTGCCGGTTGGAGGAGTAGTTGAAGGCGTGAATAGTGATCTCGAAGACTCTCCAGAGACTTTGAATTCAGATCCTTACGGAGAGGGTTGGTTGATTCGAGTGCGAATCTCTGAAGACGCAGCAACGGACGATCTGATGGATGCGCAAGCCTACGGCGAATATTGTGAGAACGAGTGACCGGGCCAACCGGTCAAGACTCGGTTCCGTTCTGGCCTGCCTCATTTTATCGCTATATCCGTCTGTCGTTGCGGGCCAAAATGAAAAGGGGGTCCAGAAGTCTGCGAGTCCTGAATGGGCAGATTTTATAGACGCTTTCGAGGTTTCTGATAGCACGCCGTATTCCGCTGGTGGGGTTTTTTACCACTTGGTTTCACACCATTTGCGGGCGAATGAGAGGGCAATCTTCTCCCGCTACGTCTACGAGTTTCAATCACAGGTGGGTTTGGAGGATAATAGCACGTTAGTCTGGAACTTTAACCCGGAATTCGAGACGCTTGACTTGCACTGGATCCGAGTTTTTCGGGACGGTCAGTGGATAGATGTGTTACCGACTCTCGCTCTTGAGGTAGTCGATGCGCGAACAGACGTCAGTTCGTGGTTCTACGATGATTCGAAGGATGTCCGTGCTATTCTCGAAGACGTTCGGGTAGGGGATGTGCTCGATTACGCGTTTACGATCCGTGGGAGTAATCCGGTCACAAAAGACTACTATTCCGAGTCAGTCTCTTTGGGCTACTCGGTGCCTGTCGGTGAAATTCGCGTTCGGTTCGACTGGCCCCTCGGCAACGAAGCTCTTCGTTATAAGACGTTTCCCGAATTGATCGAACCTGAGGTTCGAGAGGAGGGTGATCAAAAGACCTTCCTCTGGAATCTTGTCGATGTGGCCCCGGTAATCGTCGAGGATCAACTGCCTTCTGGGACGGAGGTGCTTCCTTGGGTTCAGTTTTCGGACTGGCCTGACTGGTCAGCAGTCGCGGATTGGGCGGTAGAATTGTATCCGCTTGATTCTGATTTGCCTCTTTTTTTGGAGTCCAAACGAAAGTCGATTTTGACTGAGGGAGGAACCCCAATGGAGATGGCGACCAAAGCGCTGACTTTTGTTCAGGACTCAATTCGCTACGTTTCAATTCCGATAGGCCCACACTCTTATAAACCCTACCCGCCCAAGAGAATAGCGGAGAGACGCTATGGTGACTGCAAGGATAAAAGCCTTTTAACCGTGCTCTTGTTGCGAGGTCTTGGTCTCGAGGCATGGCCCGTTCTTGTCGATAGCGTGGATCGCAGCCTCGTGGTTGATCGTTTACCAACTCCCGCCTCATTTGATCATGTAGTGGTTCTGGCGATGATTGAGGGTGAAGAGGTCTGGATGGATCCCACCAACAGTCATCAAGGTGGAGTGTTGCCCGAGCGTTTTTTCTCCGACTACAGCTTTGGTTTGGTAGTCGGAGATGAGACTACCGGATTGATCAGTGATGTAGGACCACAGGGAGAAGAGTTTTCCCGTTCGACAATTCAAGAGCAGTTTTCCTTGGCGAGCTTTTCTGGTCCTGTAGAATTCAAGGTGGTGTCCGAATATTTCGGTGAGGAGGCGGATTCGCTTCGCTGGAACCTGGCTGACGACGGTCTCGATTCTTTTGCCAGAAGCTACCTGAATTACTACGCCGAACTCTATGATCGTATTCCCGATTCGGAGCCACTTTTGGTGAAGGACGAGCGAGAGGAGAACATCCTCACGATCGAGGAGACTTACCGTTTCGATACTTTGTTTCCGGATGAGGCAGGTTCGACTACCGTTACGAATTTTCCTGCTGAGGTCATTCGCGACAATCTGGCTTACCCTCCGGAGCGGATCCGCTCGTCAGCTTTCTCACTTCCTAGGCCACTTAATTTGGAGCACAAGATCGAGATTCAGATTCCGGACCAGTCGGAATTCGAGGATGAAGATTTCTCGGTAGAGAATGAGTGGTTCCTCTACGAAGGAAATGTCCGGCAAGAAGGAAATCTCCTGATCCTCTCCCATCGTTATGAAAACCAACTGGATTTTGTGTTGAATGAGGACCTTGACCGCTACGTTGAGGATTTGAATGTGGTAGATGGTTGGCTCGACTATTATATTGAGGTCAACCAAGACAGTTCGGCGTCAGGTAACGAGACACCAAGCTCTTTCTTCGCAGCCTTGCGGGATACCTTCTCTACCCCAGTTGAAAACGCTGAAGCCGAGGCAAAGGTCTCTTGGACTAACCAAGGTTACATTTCAGGCAGCCACGCGGTGGCCTTTTGTATGATCTCATTTCTCGGTGGAATGCTCTTTTTTAGAATGATACGGGGTAAAGCTTCCTGATGGAAACCTACACGGCTTTCAAGAGGTCCCGGCCGAAACTCGACGGGTAACCTATCCATACAAGCCAGCTTTATCCTTTATCCACCTGTGCTTGGCCGCCGCAATGGATCGTCACCCCAAAGGAGCATTTCTACCCCAATCCTGAAACCAAACTCGGCGTCCCAGTCTTCATCTTGATCCCACTCGATGAGGGGAACAATGGTGTAGAATAGATAATTCTTGTAGAGCCGACCCTTTCGAAAAAGCGATATTTCGTAAGTGAGCGGCTGAACGATATCGCCTACGACACGACCTCTTGCGCCCCATCCATCAGCAACATCCGAACCCCGCACCGTTCTGCCATAGTCGCGCTCATCGATCAGAAGTGGAACATATCCAACAACCGTCGAAGACTCCCACCGATAGCCTCCACCATCCTCACCGAATCGCGAATTGTCGGGATCGTTGGCATCGTCAGAATCGTCCTCCTGCTCTCTTCCATCCCACCTAAAGGAGAGTGTCTGACGAAACAGCCAACGATCTTGCCACCTGTCCCCAACTAAAGATCCCAAATAGCCAAACTTATCTTTACTGTCCCAAAAGAGTTTCACCCGCGGATATAAACTCCAATGGGTCCCGGCGTCGTATTTGCGACTCCACTGAACATTAGCAAAGACCTCCGGCGGCCATCTTGCCTTCACGCCGAGTGAGGTGTCCCAGTTTTTGAAGAGATCGCGGGTGGCACCGATCCGAAGGGCGTTATTCGACTCCAAAGGATCGTCGCCCGGCAAAGCGGCCTGATCTTCAGTTGTGACAAACAGCCTTAGGCGGTGCTCAAGGTTGGGCAGGTGGACGTCCGTTTTGAAATCGACCACCGGTGAAATTTGGAACCCGTTGCCTTTTCCGAAATCGAACTCGGAGAACAGGCCTAAACGAAATCGGGAAGGAGGCAATGGAATCGGTTTCTCGCCGTCGGGAACAAACTGGTCGTCGAACCATTCTACCGAACCGTGAGATTTGCCGTAGATGTAATTGTGGACCGAATCGATCCAATTGGTGGAATCTGGGTCATCAGCTCCAAAAATGGGCGCGAACGCTTTTCCGTAAATTTGCAGAGGTAAAGGTGCGAAGACCAGTGCCAAGCAAAAGCCGGCCGAAGTGATTCGCATCTTCTGAAAAGTCATTCGCTGAGAAATTGTGAAAACTCTTTCACTGCGCGAGGTTTTTTCGGGCATGAGCGAAAAGAAACTGCTGGGCAAAACCTGCGGACATTCCAAAGTGGGCTGCAGCAAAAGTCTGTAGCTGATTCTCGCTGTAGTCAGTCAGTTGATACTCCTCGACCAAAAAGCGGTGGATCCAGGTATCGATTGGAAATGCCTCGAGCCTTCCAAGTCCAAACAAGAGCACACAATCTGCGATTTTCCGACCGACTCCGGGGAGGGTCATGAGGCCTTTGCGGGCTTCGGCAGTTGATTTCTCTTCCATTTCCTCCAAAAAACAGGGCTTCGCTGCCAGCACCTTAGAGGTCTTGTGGATAGACCTTGCCCTGTATCCGATTCCGCATTCGCGCAACTCCTTTTCAGGAACCTCTTTGAGCGTCGACCACTCGGGTGGCGCGTGGAAACCACTACCGAGCGGATCACCCCATCGCTTCGATAAACTTCGTAGTCCTTCCCGAATTTGATCAATCCGTTTCAACGGGCTAAGGAGAAAGGATAGCAAGATCACTCCGCAGTCCTGCCGGAGTATCCGAAGCCCCATAAAATTCTGGATCGCCGACTGTAAAAGAAAATCCGACCTCCAAGGTAAACGGTCCGTCAATTCTTCAAAGTCTGTCGATACCGCAAATAGACTTTCGATTGATGCACAAGCTTCTGAGGAGGGACCACTCAGGCATCCCCAATTCAATCGATTGTCGGAACCGAGCACTAGCCGGAAGACTTTCCTTTCCTGCACGCCAACCCAACAATTCTGGCCGGCTTTATCCCAGAGAAAAGACTGTCCCCCAAGAAGAATTTCGGAAACGACCTCTTCGCCTCCTGTGATGGAGAAGGGAAGTGTTCCGGTGCAAACACTCGATTCGGAATGCACGCTAGTTAGACTCATTGACTTCACCGGAGGATGGGTCGTCTGCGGCGACAATCTTCACCTCTGGAGTCCAAAGAAAACTATCTCTTGAGTAGAGAACGGTTCCTTCCTCGGACTGAAAGGACAGTTGCCACGCTATTGGGTGGAACTTTCTCCCCGGCCAGTCCTCTCCCGTGATGCCCAGCCAAAACACCGATCTCTCCCTCTCCGCTTCCGAAATCGGGAATTCGTAGTGAATCCATTCGGGAGATCCGGGAAGCTGCACCGTGAGCTTTGCCACACTCGGTTGATCGGGAAGATCTTCGCTCGGAACGATCCAATAGTAACCCTCCCTTGAGTCCGGGCTTGTCCGCAGATAAACTCTTCCCCCAACGGGTTCCCTGCCTGTGAAAAATTCGCTGATTCGGGTAAAATCTTCCTCAGTGGAATATCTTTGCTCGACGAGTTGCTTCGAGACGTCGTTCTTGCGGGAGGAGCACGAAAACCCGGCACCGATGACCATTGTAATTAGCAAAAAAGACGTAAAGGTTTTCGGGTAATTCATCGGACGATACGCACAGGGAAATGGTTGACCTCCAGTGAGAAAGAACGATCCTCTATGGAGCTAATCCTTGTCACAATCATACACCGCCTACTTTTGTGAATTCATGTCTACCCGCAAGAATTTTGATTTTTCAAGCCTGTGTCCTGCATTTCTCTCACTGGCGAATAAAAGCAGCCTAGCGATTTTCGCGTTTGCAGTGTTTTTGCCACTGCAGAGCGTTCTCTTGTCGGAAACCGATGCCCAGCTCGACTCTGAGAACGAGGTGATTGAGGGCCCGGATGAAGAGGGACCGGAGGCGGCCGCTGAAGACTCCAAGCTAGCCGAGGAGGCGGCAGGCACAGATACCGCCCTCGATGAAGAGGTAGTCTCTTCCAATGCCGCTGCAGAGGATACCCAAATGGCTAACGAGGCGGCTGCAACCGACGGCGCACTGGATGCAGAAGGTGCGGGGCTTGATTCGACAACTAATGATGCCCAGCTTGACGATGGGATCAGTTCGGGGGTCAGTAGTGTCGCGGATCCGTCTGACGCCTTGGTTGCTGTAAGGGGTGACGCTGAACTCGGTTTGGGTGTCGTCGTCGAGTATGACGGGAAAGTGGTTGTCATGACCTCATTGTCCTCGCTTGTAGGCAATCGTCGAATCGTTGTAAACACTGCTGGAGGCACGGTCGTGCCAACAGGCCAAATCATTGCCGCCCAGGATCGGGATCTCGCTCTCATCGCAGTCACAGGCTCCGGGGATTCGATACCAGTTACCGAGGTCTCAATTGATCCAGAGATTAGTGATGGAGAAGACCTCACTATTCTCTCCCCACGAGGTCAGGTTGAAGTTTCCGTGAGTCAGGTTTCTGGCAATCGGATCAACTTTAAGGCTCTTGATGGTAGGGTTTATTCCGGTTCTCCTGCCGTTGATGGTGACACGGTGGTTGGAGTTTACAGTCCGGCGAGAAACGTAAGTCTCGGCACGGGAAGCCGCTCGAACGAAGATCTTTGGCCTGTGGGGATCGTTCCTCCATCTGCCGGTATTTCTTGGGAAGGCATTGATCTGCGAACAGTCGCGAGTGAAAGGGAGAGGCTCGACGAAATTCGCAATCTAATTGAGCAGCTCGCTGTTTTTCTGGGCGTAGGATCTCGAGACACCCAGGTGACTCTGCAGAGACTGCTGTCCGCACAGAGTCGCTTGAAGGATGGCTTGCAGCGGTCCGGACAGGACGTTGAGAAGGATAGGGCTCGTTCTAGCTTCCTCTTCTCGGTCAACAGCACTGCCGGCAGCATCCAGGGCGACCTGCAGGAAGCGGAGGAGAGTTATTACAGCTACTTCATCCCTGAAGTGAGGGCGCTGATGGATTTTTACGGTCCGGTAAACAAGAAATTGCAGGATTTGGCTCGGAACCCCCGAGGGGTCGACTCCTTCGCTCGTTAAGAGTTGGTCAAACTGACCGCCCGCCAGGCGGTGCAGAGTGAACGTGGCACAAGAGGAGAAGGAAAAAGGAGGCGTTCGCGCATCTGGGTGGTTTCTCACCGGGATGATCGTGCTTTGCGCAGTTTTGCGGTTTTGCCTCTTTCCTCCCATCTCACTTGCCGAAGCAGCTTACGTTTTTCTTGTTCCGCTACTGCTGGTTGACTGGTCGAGTGCCTCAAAACGGCGTGTCTTCCTTCTTGGCTGGCTTTCCGCTTTTCTCTTCTGGACGGCATCCTTGATCTGGTTGCGGCATGTCACTGTAGCTGGGACTCTGGGGCTTTCGGGTATTCTAGCGGTCTTCTTTGGAATCTGGCTAGTGGCCTTCGCCAAGTTGATTCGACCTTCCGGCCGGTGGTGGATCTCTTTGGCTGCTGCATCCCTTTGGGTCGTTTTAGAGTGGGTGCGCTCCTGGATCTTTTGGGGATTTCCTTGGAACCCGGTTTCGGTTTCGCAATGGAACCGACCAGCGGTTTTATCACTGGTTTCCGTCACCGGAGGATGGGGACTATCTTTTCTCCTCGTCTGGCTGAACGTCGCCCTCGCGGAGTGGCTGGTCCGACCCTTTACAGAATGGAAGAGGAAAGGATTCTTGCCGTTCGCGCGAAGGGTCCCACTGATGGTGGTACTTCCGCTTGGCATTCTTATGGTGAGTGCGGGATGGTTCTTTTTTACGATAAATGATCGGGAACCGTCGCAGCCGATTCGGGTAGGCTTCGTCCAGCCCTACCTCTCGATGAAGTGGGATCGCGAACAGGTAAGTGCCAATCTCGATACTCTTTGGGAGGAGACCCTGGCGGTCGGTGACGACGAACCCGATCTGATTCTTTGGCCCGAGTCATCGACCCCGCTTCCCATCGTAGGCAATGATGGCCTCCGGATCGGTGTGGAGCGTCTCGCCACCCGTATTGGTGCGCCGATCCTCATGGGAAACATGGCTTTTTACCGAGAGGATGAGTACTACGAAAACGGCGTCTTCTATGTCGATCCCGAGGATGGATTAGCGGAAGAATATTACGCCAAACGCGAGCTGGTTCCCTTCGGTGAGTTCATTCCCTTTCGGCAGTTTCTACCGTTTCTCGAAACCGTAGTTCCGATCGGATTGGATTGCCGACCGGGCGACCGCCCGGTTTTGTTTCCCTTCCCAGTAGAAGGACAGACCAACGAACAGATTGGTGCGCTCGTTTGCTACGAGGATGTCTTCCCGGGACTGGCCCGAAGCACCGCGGCCGCAGGTGCCGACTGGCTCTTCGTGGCCACGAACAACGTTTGGTATGGCGAGGAAGCGGGTGCCTACCAACACGCCGTCCACGCAGTTCTCCGCGCCGTAGAAACCAGACGCCCGATCCTCCGCAGCGGCAACGGCGGCTGGTCCGGCTGGATCGACGAGTGGGGGAGGGTGCGGTCGGTAGTGGAAAACGAAGAGGGAACCATCTACTTCCGAGGCGGTGAAGTCATCCCGGTAGAACGCGAACTAAGATTCGCCGGCTACCAAACTCCCTTCGTGCGTTGGGGCGACTGGTTTGTGGGGCTTTCCGCTGTAGTCCTACTCGCCTCGATTATCCGATTACTCTCCACCCGACAAAACAACCAACCCCAGTAGCATGACGACGGCAGTCGTTGTGAGAGGCCGCAAACGAGTTCCAAATGCTCCTACCCACGCACGTTAAAAAAGCGCAGGCAGAAACAAAACCCCACCGATAAGCGCAACCACCGCAAAAACTTTCACGCCATCTCCCAGGGATCGAAAGAACGACCACAGCAGCCCGGCTCCGATCACACCAAGGGAGACGAGGTACGCCACCTTTAGCTCATCACCGATACCCGTCTCAAAGATCACCCGTCCCGGGTTTCGGGCGGAGATGGTCAGTGCGATGAATCCTAAAACAGTACTGACCGAAGAAATAACGATCCATCTCAGAAACGGATTTTCTTTCTTGGTCATAAGAATGTGGTCAATCCCTTAAAAGGAAAAGATTCAGGCCTGAGCCTTCATAGGCCACAAACCCCTTGTCGAAAGTGACCATCTGCAGGTCATTGCTAATCGCCATTGCGGCCAAGTAGGCATCCATCCAGCGATTCGGTGAGGGTTTTGGAGAACGCGCCAGTGCAAGCCACGGGGCCCGGGTGCCTGGCACCTCGTAGGTCATACCGACAGCCTCATCGCGCAAAGTCTCTGCCAGAAATTGAGCTGCCGATTCATTACTTTATGTTGCGACAGACAGGCCTGCATCACCTTCGTCTGGGTAAGTAAACGTAATAGGCCCATTTCCGTCGGACGACAGAAATTCAGATCACTGGCCAACAAGTCTTCGCTCTCATACCAAGCACGGGCGACGGCATGTTGTGAATGGCCTTCCAAAAGAAGCGCCAGCCACGAATTGATGTCGAGGAGCTTACTCACCGCCCTCGCCAAACTCAGCTAACTTCACCAACTCCACCATTTCCATAGGAGAATAGCGAGTGCCGGAGCCCTCGTGCGATTTGCGGACAACAGGAAGCGACTTTGCTGCCAAGGCAGCTCTCTCCTGAACTTGGGACGGGAATCCCGCCTTGCGTGCCGGAGCTCTCCCAGATTTGAGACGGTCGTACTCCGCCACCGACAAGATGACTGCGGTGGGATGCGTATGCTTTTCAATGAGCACTGGCTCATGCTGTGCCGTTTGGAGAACGGTTCCCAAAGACTGTTTAGCTGTATTGGATGAAATAGTCTGCATTCGTCCATTTTTATTCGGCGGATACCGTTCGTCAAGGAAACGCCTCGGACTTTGATTGGAATTCCTTTGAAGCGATTAGTGTCATTGGAAGTCCGAGACGCTTCGTGCTGTGAACCATCCCGGCGTTGTGTCGAGCAAAGCGCTGCGCGAGGTTTTCGGTTGACCCTATGTAATACCTATTCGAGGTTCCCTTAAGAATATAGACTTCAGCCATTCGTAAAATTGGTGGGCCCTCGGGGATTCGAACCCCGGACCAAAGGATTATGAGTCCTCTGCTCTAACCGCTGAGCTAAGAGCCCCCACGAACCCGAACTATCAATATCTTTTCACCCCTTCGCAAGATCGGAAACCATCCAATCCCTTGAACGGAGGACGAATTTAAGTTGGTCTCTCCGTTTTGCTACAAAGACTTGTTCAACCGAATCTAGTAACCAAGCGCAGTCCGGCCGACTCGGAGCGATTGTGGAAGCGTTCGTTCCTTTTCCTTGTTTACACTGGAGAGTAGCTGTCCCATAAATCCAGAATCCAAACAACGATCTGTTCGAGGAAACTACCATGAGAAATGCCATTCCATATCTGTTGCTACTAGCGACAGCCCAGAGCTTACCGGCTGTCATGAACTTGTATGAGATTGATGCTTCCGGGGTTGCGACCAAATCGCCTTTCCTGGATGTCGACATCGGCGCCTTCGCAACTTGGATACTCGAGGACGGCGACACACTCTCTGGTACTCCAATTAGCGGTAGTGTCGATGTAACGGGCCTCGATCCTGGAGACTCGCTCGTGACAATTTCAACATCGTCTTTGACAAATATACTCGCTTTTTCAAACGATGGCGACCTCTACCAAATCACGACAGCCGGCGTGGCTTCCAAGCCTGCTTTTCTGGATGTCGACTTCGGCGCCTTCGCAGCTTGGATACTCGAAGATGGTGACACACTCTCTGGTACTCCAATTAGCGGTAGCGTCGACGTAACGGGCCTCGACCCAGGCGACTCTTTAACAGACATTTCAACGTCGAGTGCCGGATTCGTGGTCGCGTATTCAAACGATGGTGACATCTACCAAATTACGACTACGGGTGTGGCCTCCAAATATTCTTTTCTGGACGTGGACTTTGGGGCTGTAGATTCATGGATTCTTGTAGACGGAGATACACTCTTCGGCACTTCAGTCTTTGGGAACCTAGATGTAACTGGTCTCGACCCAGGAGACTCATTGATATCAATCTCATCGTCAGATGGTTCAACTGTCTATGCATTTGCCATTCCTGAACCCCAGTCGGCGCTTCTTTTTGGTTTATCGATTTCGGTTTTTGTAACTCTGCGTCGCCGAATCAAACAGACCGAACAAGGCACGGTAAATCAGCATTGACTCCCGTGTCCCGAGGCCACTTGATCCACGACCTGTGAGACGGATTGTTTTCATTGGGGCGCTGGCAGGTTTGCTTTTTGGGCATACCGCTAACGCTGTGCTCCAGCTCCAAATCAATCCGTTTACGAATGAGTTCGCTCTGGTGGGGTCGGATTTTGTTGACGCGGGGTTTGCGCCCAGAACGGTTTCTTGGGAGTTTGCTCTTTCCAATGATCCAGACCCACTTCCCCAAGTCATCATCTACGAAAATGATTTGGCATTCTCGCTCTTTGAGGGAGAGTCGGAATCCGTTGAAATCAACCTCCGTGTCAACTCTGGTACGCCCTATTTCTTCTTCAGCATCCGAGGAACAGGTTTACCGACTACCGCTACCGGTTTAGGGTTTTTCCAGTCGTATGGTGCTCTCAGTGCCACGAATCAAGACCTGCTAGAGTCCGCAATCGGAAACACTATGCCGGTTTTCTTCAACGGGAATGGGGGAAGTGCAAACCCAATTTCTGTGG
Organism: Verrucomicrobiota bacterium; assembly: GCA_038744685.1. Taxonomy (NCBI): domain Bacteria; kingdom Pseudomonadati; phylum Verrucomicrobiota; species Verrucomicrobiota bacterium. The sequence continues at coordinate 68,511 of JBCDMB010000007.1, read as the reverse complement.
TTCAGGTTCCGGAGGCGGCTACAGCGGGACTGTTCTTCGGCCTCTTTGCAGCGTCGGGCGTCTTGCTTCGGCGCAGGCGGTCTAGGCGGGAGTAGGCGAGGTCAGTCATCGGTCTTCGCGACCGATGCTACGATACCTTTGGGGCCAATGTTACGTCAGGCGGGCGTGCACCGTACCACCAGCTTGTTGAAGCCAATTTGGCGGCTGTAGTCCTTTTCCACCTCCATGCAAGGCTCCTCTTCCACGACGGTGATTGTTGAGACCGTTTGGGAGATTTGAAGGAGGAAGCAGCGCATGATGCCGCGGGCGTGATGGGCACCGAGGCAGTTGTGGTGGCCGAATCCGAAGGCGGCATGATAAGTTCGAATGCCGAGAGAGGTTTCCTTTTGAACGCGTGGTTGACGAGCCTTTGTGAGGGGAGGGACGGGCTTGTCCCGTCCGGTAATTTTGGGCGAAGGACCACTCCGACGCGCGGACCACGCGGCGTGTCCGCCGAAGCTCGAAGAGCGAAGGAGGAAGGTGGTCCCTCCCGAAGAGTCGATGCACTTGCCCCATGGATTAAATTGGACCCTGCCGAAAATGCTCGTGGTATTTAGGATGGCAGAAACGCGCGCCTAGCGTTTAAACTTAGCCGATTATGAAGGTGTTAGCGCGCGTCCTTGTCCTTCTTCTTGTCGTAGGCTTGTTCTACATGTTGTTTGTTCCAAAAGTTGGATCAACAGGAAGGCTAGTCCCGAGAGCAGTTGTAAAGGCCGACATGAAGAGTCTCGCGATTGCATACAATACCTACGTGATCGACGCGCCAAGAGTTCGCCTCCCGACCAGTAGTAGCCGACACGAACTAGCGGTCACATTTGCCAAGGAGGCGTGGTTGAATGAGAGCAGTCTTTACTTCTTTGGGGACGATGCGGAAGAGTTTCGGGAACAACCTCTCGTTCTGGACGGGAACTACGTCATGGATCCGGAGGTATTTGAAAAGAAGGTGATTTTCGATTTTGCTGTTCCGTCTAGTAAGGACGTTCATTCGAGCAAAATTCCGATTCTTTGGGTCAGTGGCCTTCAGGAAGATGGGACGTGGTCCGAAGACTCTCTGTTTGACGGGGAGGGTGGCCTTGTTGCGTTTATGGACGGGCGTGTCCAGTGGTTCGAGAGAGCCGATTTTGCGAAATACGGGACGGACGAAACCACCCAAAATTACCTTGAGGCGTTGCCGCCGGGTTCTCGCATCTTGGGAAGCTCCGTTACGGTTGTGCCTGAGGAGCTTCCCGAGATTTCGGATTCCAGCCCCGAAGAAATCAGACAGGTCCTTCAGGCTTACGTCGACGGTCGTCAGGCGAGGGATCTGGAGGCGGTTGAGGCGGTTTTACATCCAGAGGTCGATCAACTGACCTCCCGTGGCGAGTGGAGGAGGGGAGTAGAAGGGGCTACCGCAGGAATGAAACGAAGCACGTCAACCAATCCCGGGGACCGCATTCTCACCGTGGAATCGGTCCGTTTCCTTCGTCCTGACGTAGCTCTCGCCGATGCCCGCTACACGATTAAGGGGATCGATGGCCCGGATCGATGGCTTTGGAGCAGTTTCACTTTAGTAAAGGGCGAAGATGGACAGTGGCTGATTACATCGATTCGGAACCAGAAACCGGCAGAGTAGTGGATGTAGCCCCTCGGCCCCTTTCTATCTCTTATGATCCGCGCAGCCATCTTCGATTTAGACAATTGTCTCGCACCCGCTACTGCTGTGGGTGAAGCGCTCTTTGAGCCTGCGTTCGCAGCGATCCGAAACGCCAATCACGGAAACCTGTCCGAGGAGAAACTGGAGACGGCTTTTGATGAGATTTGGCGGCATCCGTTGGATTGGGTGGCCGAACGGTATGGTTTTACGGACGAAATGCGGTCGGCGGGTTGGCAGGTGTTTCAGACTTTAGAGGTCGCAATACCTATGGAGGATTATGGAGATCTTGAGGCGCTGGATGGCCTGGGGATGGATTGCTATCTTGTCACCTCGGGCTTTCGCAAACTGCAGGAAAGCAAGATTAAGGCGTTGGGCCTTTTCCGTTTCTTTCGGGAGATGATTGTGGATGGGATCGACGAATTGGATCGACTAGGGAAGAAGGGTTACTTCGAGCAGATCATCGAGAGGGGGCACCTGAATGTGTCTGAGGTGCTTATAGTGGGCGATAATGCCGACTCCGAAATTGCCGCAGGCAATGATCTCGGGATGTTGACCTTACAAACACTAAGACCGGGGGTCCCTCGAACGAACAACGCGGATTACCACATTCCCTCATTGTGGCAGATGAAGACTGTTCTCGAGTCGATCAATTCGTAAGAGTTGAAGCCCGCCTTCGCTCTACGCACCGTTCAAGCGAAGGCTGCGGTTACTTGCTAAGCCGTAATCTCAAGCGTTCGGACTCTCTGATATCGTATGCCCGGCCTAGGTCCACTCCTCCGTCGTGGTACTTCGTCGGGCAGCCTTGGTCCTTGAAAGACCTACGGGAATACAAAGCCGCAATGGTAAGGGCGGAGCCAGCCGAAGTGCCGATCCCGTCTTTTGCTGGCTTGCCAAGTCGTAGCCTTGAGCGTTGGGAAGTCGGTGGGTTAAGGCCCGCCTACGCTCTTCGAGACTCCGCGTGACAGCCTTCGGCCTGCGCTGCGCTTGAGCGAAGGCTGGTGCCCGGGAAGGGAGTCGAACCCTTACGCCTTGCGGCACTGGATCCTAAATCCAGCGTGTCTGCCAATTCCACCACCCGGGCGAGTTTCACGGCTTTTGCCATTCAACCAAGCGACGAGCGTAAGGATGCCCGTTGTCGATTAGCAAGGGCAATTTGATGGCTTGCTAAGCCGTAACCTCAAGCGTTCGGACTCTGTGATATCGTATGCCCGGCCTACGTCCACTCCTCCGTCGTGGCACTTCCGTCGGGCAGCCTTCATCCGTGAAAGACCCCTGGATTTCAAAAGCCCCCTGTCCGTCATCCACCCATTTTAATAACCGTTAATGGAACGGGAGGTGGTGGAGCCACCTGTCGGGATCGAACCGACGACCTGATGATTACAAATCAACTGCTCTACCAGCTGAGCTAAGGTGGCGACGATCGTTTGAAGGCTTGGGGAGCGAAGTTAAGAAAGCAAGTCAGGAGCACCTGTTTTTCGTCGAATTTGGCCTCCGAGTTAGACAGGCAGGGAAGACCACACTTAGATTTCCCGAGTGATCTTCTAGGATCTTGATCGTTCGAATCTCTCGATCGCGTCCTGCAGCTTTCTTTTTGATACAGGTTTTACAAGGTAATCATCCATTCCAGAGGCTTTAGCCTCGTCCCTGTCGGTCTGAGTTGCTGCCGCTGTTATCGCAATCACGTACGGTCTGGATCCGTTTGCTCGTGCTAAAATCTCTCTGGTTGCCAGAAACCCGTCCATTCGTGGCATTTGACAATCCATTAGGACAAGGTCAAAAGGGCCATCTTTCTCATAAGTCATCACCCCCTCGAGGCCGTCTCTTGCGCAGGTAGCCTCGAGGCCGAGGCTCTTCAGCTGTAAGCTGGTAACCCGTTGGCTGATTTCGTTATCTTCTACAATGAGAATCTTTGGCTGAAACTTCCCTTGCGATCCTATTGTTTTGGCTTCGTTCGAAAGTCTTGTAGTTTTTGCAGGCTCCAGTACGGATTTCACTTCTGCATTCTTCCTTTGGCAAGGTAGCTCGACACAAAATTGACTCCCTACACCCATCTCGCTCTTGAACCAGATCTTACCCTCCATCAACTCGGAGAGTCGCCTGCAGATTGCCAGTCCGAGGCCAGTTCCGCCATAAAGCCTCGTGTTTGAGGAATCCGCTTGTTTGAAGGATTGGAAAACTGAGGCCCTCGCGTTTTCGGATACGCCGATACCCGTATCGGAAACAATTAAACGCATGTGGCTCGCCTTGCTGAAAGCAGTCTCTAGGCGGAGAGTCACACCTCCTTTGGAGGTAAACTTAACGGCGTTTGCAATCAGGTTGGTGATGATTTGGCGGAACTTCTCTGAATCTCCGTAGACACTCCGTGGAAAACCTTTCTCGACTTCCAAGCAGAGGCCAATGCCTTTCATTTCAGCGTTCGCTCTGAATAAATCGATGACCTCTTGAGATACGGTTTGCGCTGAAAAGTCGTTGAGGCAAATCTCCATCTTACCAGCTTCGATTTTCGAGAAATCAAGAACATCATTGAGTAGGTCGTTCAGGCTGTGTCCACTCTTGTGGATTGTGGTGAGAAACTCCCGGTGTTCATTGTTTTCGACCTCATCGAGCATGATTTGGGTCATCCCCAGAATCCCGTTCAAGGGGGTTCGGATCTCGTGGCTCATGGTAGCCAAGAAAGAACTCTTAGCGGTATTTGCCCGAATCGCTTCCATTGCGGAATCTTCGGCTTTCACAAGGGCATCCTTAAGACTTTTCTCAAAGAGGCTCTTTTGAAGTGAAATCCCGAGGCTACCTGCGATGGACTGAAGAAGGTTAGTCTCCCGGACCGACCATCTGCGTTCGGATCGGCAATCGTCAAAACCGATCACCCCGTAAAGAAGTTCATTGAGGAAAATTGGAACCATCAGGATGGACTGAACGTCCTGAGCCCTTAGAAAATACTGCTCCTTGAGAGGTAAACTACCCACGGCAACTTCAATGGTTTCGCCTTTTTTCAGCAGGCTCGACCATTCGGCAAACACCCCGCCTGAAGCGGAGAAGTTCTGCATTTCGGGAATTTGCAATAGCGGTCGAAAGGCTCCCGAATTCCATTCGTATTTGATACTAAATACCCCTTTCTCTGGATCAGAAACGGGTTCTGAATAAGTAAAAATATAGGTTCGATCAACTTCGCTTGCTTGACCTAGGAGCTCAAGGATTTGAGGTATGGTAACGGAAAGACTGGAGGAATGGACCAGAATCTGGTTCGCCTCGGCAATACATCGGAGTATCTGTTCGGTCCTTTTTCGTTCAGTAATGTCCTCTTTAATTGCAACAAACTGTCGGGTCTTTTGATGATCATCGAAAACTGGAAAAATCGTCGCGTGCTCCCAAAAAAGAGTGCCGTTCTTTTTTTTGTTTTGAAGTTCGCCAGTCCATGTGTGGCCAGAGGAGATCCTTCTCCAAAGTTCTTCATAGACTTCCTTGGACTGCCTTCCCGATTTAAGGATACGGGGATTTCGCCCGAGGACCTCTGCGCTCGAATAACCGGTCTTGTCGAGAAAGGACTGATTTACGTACGTGATACGTCCACGAGTATCCGTGAAAATGATCGCACTTGTGCTGAGTTCGAGAGTCTTCACCAGAGCGTTAATACTCTGTGATGCTGAGCTCTGTTTCTTTTCCATCACCCTTTCAGACAAAGCCTTATCTATCTTTGGTTAGCGGTGTGTTGTCAATATACCCTTTGGATTCGGGCGGGAGGGAGAGGGAGTTTGTATTCGTGTTTGCTCTTCTCGAAACCATGTCGCTAGAAAGGCGGATGATTACTTTGCGGGATATTACGCTGGCGTATGGAGACCGGAAACTCTTCAACGAGGTCAACGTGACTATTGGGTCAAGGGATCGGATCGGCCTCATAGGGGTAAACGGTTCCGGGAAATCAACTCTGATAAAACTACTCCTTGGAGAAGTGACGTCTGATTCTGGAGAGGTCGAAAAGCCTGGATTCGTGACGCTTGGTTATCTTCCTCAAGACGGCATAGAGTGTAAGGGCCGCACCTTGTTCAAGGAGGCAGAGCAGGCATTTGCAGACGTTTTATCCCTCCAAGAAAAGATCGATGAAGCGACTGAGAAAATGTACCAACTCGATCCAGAGGAGGAAGAGTACTACGACCTTGTGGACGCCATCGGAGAGTGGGAGCAGCAGCTTGAAGACCATGAGCCTGAAAAGATGAAGTCCCGGATAGAGCGGGTCTTTATCGGATTGGGCTTCTCGATGAATGACCTCAAGCGCGACACCGGAGAGTTCTCTGGCGGATGGCAAATGAGAATCGCTTTGGGGAAGTTACTCCTCCAGAACCCTTCCTTACTCCTTTTGGACGAGCCAACCAATCATTTGGACATCGTCTCCCAAACCTGGTTGGAGGGCTACCTGAAAGAATATCACGGAGCCCTGATGGTGATTTCGCACGATCGCGCCTTTCTGAATTCGGTAACTAACCGGACTTTCGAGCTGAAATTCGGTAACTTGAATTCGTTTTCTGGAAACTACTCCTTTTACGAGAAAGCAAAGGCTGATCTTATTGCTACCCAGCGCAGGAAGGCGGATAACCAAAAGAAGGAGATTGCCCGTCAAAAAGAGCTCATCACTCGCTTTCGGGGCAACCAGAAGAAAGCGGGGATGGTTCAGAGCCGAATCAAGCAGCTCGACAAGATGGAGCTGGTCGAAGTGGAGCGGGATGAGAAAAGGATCTTTTTTCGTTTTCCGGCCCCACCTCCTGCCTCACAGAAGGTCGTTGAGTTGAAGGACCTCTACAAGTCCTATGGCGACATCAAGGTTTTTCAGGGGCTTGACCTCAGAATCGACAAGGGGGACCGGATTGCAGTTGTCGGAGTCAACGGGGCAGGGAAGTCGACTCTTGCCCGAATCATCGCTGGGGTGGAGCCAATTGACTCGGGAGAGATCGACAAGGGAATCCAAACCGTTTTTGGCTATTTTGCGCAACAGCAGGCGGAAGAGTTGGATCCCAACAAAACCGTAATCGAGGAAGTGGAACAATCGTGCACCGGAGACGGAGAGGCGAATCCAAAGGCAGCCTTAGGTGCCCTGCTTTTTTCAAAAACTGATCAGAGTAAGTCAGTTCGGGTCCTTTCGGGAGGGGAACGAAACCGGGTCGCCCTAGCAAAAATGCTCATGCGCCCGTGCAACTGCGTGATTCTTGATGAACCGACCAATCACCTTGACCTGAGAAGCAAAGAGGTCCTCCAAGATGCCATCAAGGAATTTTCAGGGACAGTTATTCTCGTAAGTCACGACAGGGATTTTCTCGATCCAGTAGTCAATAAAGTGCTTGAGGTTCGCCCTGACGGAAGCCGAATGCTCACCTGCAACGTTACCGAATATGTCGAGCGGGTGCTCAAGCAAGGAGAATGATCCGCTCTAAGGAGTTGGGTCTGTCCGGCTGATTTATTTCGCCATAAAATCCTCTCACAAAGGCCCTCTTCACCCGAAGGCAATCCGCTGTCGCTGATGAAGTGTTAGGGGAGGGAGGGAGTCCAGATCGACCGCCGAAGAACTTGCGACGAGATGCCGCCTCGCCTCCTCCTGCAAGGCGAGCCAACGGTCCCAAGCAAAATCCGGCGACCCTACGATTTGTCTTAAAACCGACCGCCATTCGAGAACAGCTCGCTGGACATCGCCTGACCGGACATGGTCTGTCTCAAAATCAGTTGGCTTTCGGGCGTCGAGAATAACCGCAGCAACGATTTCGGCTGCGCCCTCACCGTATTCTGTGGGGACCCCTCTCGTCAGGTAGCCAGGAATAGAGCGCCACCCATATCGTAACCTGCTGATGTCGCCAAGACGACCGTCGGCTTCGTGTAGGTCGGCAAACCGGTGACCGGCTCGTAAATTCGCTAGCTGGAAGACCAATTCCTCCACTTCAAGCGAGTTTTCTTCGAGACCGGCAGCAATGGCCAATCCTTCGCCTTGGGCAAAAAAGCTGAACACCACTCCACGCCGCGTGGGCTTCAGAAAACGGTCCACTAGCCCTAAATCGAACCAATTGCGCGCTGGTCGTCTCGGTTTGTCATCCGCGCCACCACCAAGTGCGATCCGTAGGTCGTGTTCATCAAAATGATCACGTTCTCTCAAGGGAGGGTTGATAAGAGCGCGTCCGAGACTATCAATACGGCAGAATGCTTCGGCGTTAGAGTAGTCGAGGTAGGCGCGAATCTGGTCGTTCTGTTCCTCCCATCGTAAAACGGTCCCACCGCCAGAAACTCTGGGTAGGAGAGGGAGGATACGTTTTTCCAGCCAATCCAAAGAGCAATTCCACCGGGGTTTAGGAAAATCGGCGTTTTGTTTCCACTCTTCGATGAGTAGACGGCGAAACGACTTCGTTAGGCGAACCGTATTCTCGTTTGCCTCTTTGGGGAAATGGGCAAGAACGACAATCCTACCAAACTCGTGTGAATTGGGATGGGGAAGACGGCACAAACTGCCAACCTGAAGGGTTTTTAAAACGGTAGAGGATCGAAGAGCATCTCCCCATTTCTTTCCGTCAAAAAATTTTGCTTCGGAAAGGGGAATCCGGCGCTTCTTTCCGAGTCTCTCCCAAGTTCCATCGGGAGTCAGCATCTCACGTTGTTTGGTGGCAACGGGCATCCTGCTTGTCGTGACTTGGGGATCTCGAGCAGGCAGTGGATCTCTTAGCCCCAAATTGAGTCTCCCAGAACTGAGGAACCGTTGATTTAGTTGTTCGAGGTCACTGCGGGAGTTCGTGCCCAGGGTAGCACTCAGCTGGAGATTGCTGAGGCAAGCTTGCCAGTCGATCCTTCGGTTTGGCGAAAGGTCAATTGAACGTCCGTCACGAAGCCGGGGTTTGTCAGCGCCTGTCAATACATACCCTACCGAATCAATCCCTCTCCGTCCGGCGCGCCCGAACATTTGAAGCAACTCATCGGATCGGATTCTGCGCACCTCATCCCCGAACCGGTAGTGGGTTTCGGTGACCAGAACCGATCGCATGGAGAAGTTAATTCCCGCGGCGAGACCTGTTGTGGCGACGACCACTTTCATTTGACCGGCCTTCGCAAGAGGTTCGATCAGGCCTGCCCTAAGGGAATAGTCGAGCCCACTGTGGTGAAGTGCGACTCGCCTTCGGAGCAATTTTCGGATCGGTCCCCGCGCAAGTTTTGATTGTTCGGCCGTTAACTCCAGTGGTTCGGACGCAGGAAGAGCAGCTGCTAGACGCATTGCGATTTCCTCTGCAGATTGACGTTGCGGGGCAAAAATGAGCACGGGTCCGAGCCCTGCTGCGAGGGCCTTTGCAATCCTGCGGGGCCAATACCCTCTGACCCCGGGAGGGACTTTCTGGCGAAGTGCATCCAGGTGAACCTCTTCGAGCGGAACTGGCCGATCGCGACAACGAACTAACTCCGCTTTGCGAGAGAGTCTTTGCAACCATTGAACGATCAAGTCCGGATTTGCGGTGCTCCCGCTCAAAAGGAGGAGCTGAGTTTCGGGAGGTGCACAGGCAATCGCCATCTCGTAATGAAGCCCGCGAAGAGGATCGTTGAGCATTTGGTACTCGTCGATTACGAGCAAATCCGGACCCTCACCGTTCAAAAGAGCCTGTCGCTGCGTTTCCAGCGTCGCAACAATTGTAGGTGCTTCCAGATTCTGCGAGAGATCACCCGTTGCAATTCCTACGTTCCAGCCTCTCTCCCGCCATTCCAACAATTTGTCGTTGGCGAGAGCTCGTGTTGGGACTGTGTAAATCGCTTTTCCAATACTGCCATTCTCGACCAGCTGCTCGAAAACGAACGTCTTTCCGGAACCGGTTGGCGCATCGATCACCACATCGCGACCTGCCAGCAAAAGACGAATGGCATCCTGTTGCCATAAATCAGGCACTAAGATGGACGGATTCAGCGAGGAAGACTGCTGTCGGTTCCTTCTAAAGTCCGGATGAAACTGCGGAAATGCTCCGCTCATCTCTAAATGGTTGACGGGAACATGTGGGAAAGCAAGGCAGATCCATAGGATGGCTTTCCAAGTGAAACTTTACACTGTTGAGAAGAGGAAGTTGGATGAGTCTGCCGAAGCAATTCGTTGGCGGTTGAACTACTTTTATTACTCGACACTATCCCGCATCCTCAGGACCGATCCAAATTTTTAGAGACAACAGGCAGCACAGAGAGAGAGTCACCTAATGCGTAGCCACAAGATCAGAAGTCATCAGGAAGGTCTTACCCTTCTGGAGATTCTTCTCGTGATCGCGTTGATCGGCCTCCTTGCTGGCTTCTTACTCACCGATTGGGGAAACGTTGCGGATTCATTTGGGAGAAGGGGATGGAAACAGTCGATTGAGGAAGCTTTTCGACGAGGCCATTTTCTTGCCGAGACCAATGATCAGTCCATTCGCCTGCGTTTTGATTCAGAGAATCGGGTTTTGATACTCGAGGAGGGAGCGAATGGGACAGAGCTGGAAACAGTAGATTTGCCCAGTGTGGAAACAATTTCGATCGTTTCGGGCGGCAGGCCTACAAACGGTTTTGATCGAGACTTCTTCTCTGTTCGATTTGGAAGGGATGGATCCGCACAGATGATTACCTTCGAGGTAGAGCGGGATTCGGGCTCGACGCTCCTCCACAATCACCCGTTTTCTGGCCAGCTATTTGAGGGAGAACGGGATGACGATGGATCCCTTTAATCGAAGTGCCCTTAGAGTGCGCCTAACCTTCCTGATACCTCTTTCGCAGTGTTTCCACCACAGTAGGATCAGCAAGTGTGGTTACGTTACCGAGAGCATTACCTTCGGCTATATCGCGCAGGAGCCTCCTCATGATCTTTCCGGAACGGGTCTTGGGCAGATCGGCTGAAAATACCAGCTTCTCCGGGACCGCGAACTTTCCTATCGCGGAAATGACTGAATTGATAAGCTCTTGCTCCAAATCCTTGTCTGCAGCAATGCCTTCCCGCACGGTAATAAAAGCAACGAGGCCTTGCCCCTTGATCTCGTGAGGAACGCCAATGACGGCAGACTCAGCCACGGATGGATGCTCTACAAAAACGCTTTCCAACTCTGCCGTTCCAATCCGGTGTCCAGATACGTTTACGACATCGTCCACCCGTCCGAGGATCCAGAAGTATCCGTCATCATCGACCCGCGCGCCATCTCCGGGAAAGTAGAATTCTCCGCCCCATTTGCACCAGTAGGTGTCTTTAAAGCGCTGAGGATCTCCGTATATGCCGCGAAGAATCCCCGGCCACGGCTTCCGGATCGCAAGAATACCGGCGGCCTGCTCTTCGCCCTCCTCATTCAGGATGGCTGGGTCGATTCCAAAGAGGGGTTTGGTAGCACTTCCCGGTTTGGTAGGAGTGGCTCCGGGAAGTGGGGAAAGAAGGATGCCGCCTGTTTCCGTTTGCCACCAAGTGTCGACGATGGGACACCGTTCACCTCCGATCAGCTTGTGATACCAAATCCAAGCCTCGGGATTGATGGGTTCTCCCACGGTGCCGAGCAACCGAAGACTGGACAAATCCTTTGCCGCGGGCCAGCGATCCCCCCATTTCATGAAAGCACGGATTGCGGTCGGAGCGGTGTAAAAGATGGTCACCCCGTATTTCTCAATGATGTCCCAAAATCGTCCGTTGTCCGGTGAGTTCGGCGCGCCTTCATACATTACGACACTCGCTCCATTCTGGAGGGGACCGTAAAGGATGTAACTGTGACCAGTGATCCAGCCGATATCTGCTGAACACCAATAGACGTCCTCAGGCCGGAGGTCGAAAACTACCTTGGTCGTGTGGTAAGTATACACCATGTATCCGCCGACGGTATGGATGATTCCCTTGGGCTTACCGGTAGTTCCACTGGTGTAGAGGAGAAAAAGGAGATCCTCGGAATCCAGTTGCTCCGGCTCACAGTGGATGGACTGATCCTGAACAAGGCGGTGATACCAGTGATCCCGACCTTCCCGGATTCGGCATGGAAACGGATCCCCAGAGCCTCGTTTGACCACAACCACATCCTTGACGCAGTCGACCCCCTCGATTGCTTCATCGACTATGCTCTTCAGCTGCAGGATTTGCCCTCTGCGCCATCCGCCATCCGCTGTGATCACGCAACGGGCTTCGCAATCGAGAACGCGGTCACGGATCGAGTGGGCTGAAAAACCCGCAAAAATGACCGTATGGACAGCCCCAATACGGGCGCACGCCAAGGTTGCGATAGCTAGTTCGGGTATCATCGGCAGGTAGAGAGCAATCCGATCTCCCTTGGAGATACCGAGAGACCGTAGCCCGTTCGCAAAGCGATTCACTTCTCGATAAAGATCGAAGTAAGTGAGCACACGGGAGTCCCCTGGTTCGCCTTCCCAAATCAGGGCCGCTTTGTTTCGATCAGCGCCGTCAAGATGGCGGTCGATACAATTGTAGGCCAGATTCGTCTTTCCACCTTCAAACCATTTAAAAAAGGGTTTTTCCTGCTCGTTTAGGACAGTCTCCCACGGCTTAAACCAATGAAGTTCGGACGCGACCCCAGCCCAATAGGCCTCAGGGTCCGATAGGCTCCTCTGGTATTCTTCTTCGTAAGCTTCAATCGAGTTGATTCTTGCCGCTGCTGAAAATTCAGGAGGAGGAGGAAACACTCGGTTTTCCTGAGATACACTTTCAAGGGAGACGTCTGTCGGTTTTGTCATGGGGTTGGTGATCGGGTAATCAGATGATTTGACAGGTTGGATTAGGAAGCCTTACTGCACCACGGACACGGGGTCCTATCAATTGGAATTTTACTCAAACCACACATGAAAAAAGCAGTTCTCTCCCTCCTCGCGCTTTCAATCTTCTCCGTAGCGGTATTCGCAGCGCCCGTAACCTTTAAAGCGGACCCAAACCATTCGGGCGTCACGTTCAAGATCCGTCACTTTTTCACAACGGTCCCCGGTTCCTTTGGCGAAATGGACGCTACCATCGTCTACGACGCAAGCGATGTAGCATCCAGCAAAGCGACTGCGAGCATTGCAGTCGTTAGCGTAGATACAAACAACGAGAAGCGCGATGCCCACCTTGCCGACGAAGACTTTTTTGATTCAGATGAATTCCCAGCGATCGAGTTCGAATCCACCTCATGGGAATCAACCGGCGAAAACACCTTCTCGATCAAGGGTGACCTCACTATGGCCGGAGAGACAAAACCGGTCACCCTGGAAGCCACACTGCTCGGGATCCAAGACAACGCAGACGGAGTATCGGTTTCCGGATGGGAGGCCACTACAAAGATTGATCGTAGAGATTGGGGAATTAGCTACGGCCAGGGTATTGTTGGAAACGAAGTGACCATCGAAATCTTTCTTCAAGCACCTGCAGTGTAGATTCCGTTGGCCTTCGTCGGCTGTCCGAACAGGAATGCGTTCGTTTAGCCTGATGAACCTATTCGACTTCGATTTACATCCATCACCCCGCGTTTTAGCATCGGATCTTGATGGAACGCTGATCCCTCTTCCGGCTTCTCAAGAGAACCTAGATGATCTTGCGATCCTCGCAAAGGGGATTAGTGAGAACCAATGCGAGATTGTCTATGCTACCGGCCGTCATTTTGAGTCCGCGATCCACGCGATTGAGGAATACTGCCTTCCCGAACCGCAATGGTTGGTTTGCGACGTTGGAACGTCCGTATTCTGCAAAATCGAAGGAGTCTTCGAGAGGTTCCACGCCTACGAAGAACATCTTTTTGAAAAAACAGGTCATTTGGATCGGTCGGTGGCAGTGCCTATCCTCGAGGCGGTCGGGGAGCTGAAACCGCAGGGTCCGGCGAGCCAGGGACCATTCAAAATCAGCTATTTTACGAAGGCCTCAAGAGTCGAGATCCTTGAGCACGAAATTGCTGCTATCTTGGACGAGAGTGGGATTCCTTACGTTTGTATGGGAAGCGTAGATCCATTCAGCGGGAAGGGTTTGATTGACCTGCTACCGAAAGGAGTATCCAAAGCATATGCCTTGATTTGGCTATCGACTCATGCTGATTTCCATCCGAACGAGATGATCTACGCTGGTGATTCCGGAAACGACTATGCGGCGATGGTGGCCGGATTTCGCTCGATAGCCGTAGGAAATGCCTCAAGGGATCTAGTGGCGAAGGTTCGAAAGGAAATGGATGAAAAGGACGCCTCTGAAAGATTCTACGCTTCCGAGGCACCAGGGAGCAGTGGTGTTCTGGAAGGTTGCCGTCACTTTGGGTTAGTGACTTGAGAGCGGTAATTCAAAGGGTGTCGTCCGCCTCGGTCCAAGTAAAGGGAGAGCTGGTTAGTGAGATAGGGAGTGGGCTATTGATTCTTCTGGGGGTTTCGCGTGACGATACGAATGAAGACTGCCTGTGGTTAGTTGATCGAGTGAAGAAGCTCCGAATTTTCGACGACGCCGAGGGAAAGATGAACCGGAGTATCCTCGAAACGAAGGGTAACGCGCTCGTAGTGAGTCAATTCACTCTATTTGGAACGGTAAAGAAGGGAACCCGTCCATCCTTCAACCGAGCGGCTCCCCCGGAAATAGCAGTGCCTCTTTACGAAAAGTTCATCAGGGAACTAGGCACCGAGCTAGGAAGACAAGTCGCGAAGGGCGTGTTTGGTGCCTCGATGGCCGTAAAGTTAGTCAATGACGGACCGGTCACCCTAATCTTGGATTCCCGTGAGAAACAGTTCTGAATTCTACCAAGGCAGGTTCGGTTCTCGGAAATGAGGCCTCGTGCAGAGAAATCAATTGGCACTCCGACTCGCGATTCCAATGACTGCCATGCCTACTGGCGGAACACCGGTATCACCGAAAACGAGCAGACTTCTGCCGAGAATTGAATTTGGACCTGCTAACGAAAAACCGGAATCTACAAATGAGAATTCCGCTACACCGTCTTCGTCTACGGAGACTCTTCCGAGATGACCGAAGTAAGAATTTGAATTCTTTTCCGAAACTTTGGACTGAGAATCAGGGTTGAACGGTTCTCCTGCAGAACTGCCATCGACCGCAGACAGGTCACCATACTGGTGAACACAGATATCATATTCTCCGGGGGCCAGCTCAGAGAGACTTCCGCTTACCTGGATGCCTTCCTCAACCGTTTCGAAATAAATGACTCCTTTTGTACTCTGCGCTTCAGTGGGCTGAATTACGGCAATCAGTAGGTGGGATGGATCGGCTGCCGATTCATCAGTAGAGTCCGCAGTCTCCTCATCTTTATCGGAAGGGCTCTTGAACAAATCGCTCAGAGAAAAAGTCTTCGACTTCGTGTAGCGAGGTATCGACTGCGGACCAGGCCGGTCCCGGTTGTCATCCGCAAGGGCAGTGATGGATGCGATCACTAACGACAGGATTATGAGTGATAGAGGCTTTGAGATTGGTCGGTTCATTTTCGGATGATTTATTCAGGAGCTTAGACGTCTGTCAACCGATGTGCTGAGCGGGTCAAAGGCCGGTTATCGCCATCAGTTTTTTTAAAATCGATATCCTCAGGTGAATCTAGCCCGATTACGCCTCCCGAACCAGCCATGATTGCACAGGTAGAGCCTCTCGATAGCCGTTTAAGAGGAATCTAACGACTCCTCCCATTCCGCCTCGTCGAATCCAACCAGAGCGATGTCCTTGCCGAGAAGAAAGGGCCGCTTCACGAGATTTCCGTTTTTCTGAAGGGCTGCGAATACTTCAGATGGTTTCATGTTCGTCAGCGTATCTTTCCACCCGCTGTCCCGGTAATCCTGGCTGGAGGTATTGAGGATTTTGGTCATTTTGCCCTCTTTTACATCGAGCATCCTTTCCAGTTCTTTGGTACTCGGCGGAGTCTCGCGAATGGGTAGCTCCTCAAAGTCGATTTGGCGATCCTGAAGGAACTTAGTAGCTTTACGGCAGGTGCTGCACTTCTTGTAGGTGTAAATCTTTAGCATCAAACCGAGGGTCTGGACGAGCACCTCGGTTGGCGAGCCAATTGAGCGGAAAAAACTCGAAATCGCTATCGAAATCCAAATCGAAATCGAGTCCAGGGGGTTTGTTTTAAGTGCTGAGAGTAGGTTAACAATGCGCTTCAGCGGACATCGCCATTCGACAGGCTCAGTCCGGGAAGGCCGCTGTCCCTCCACAAGCCTCTTTTCTAGGATAACCCAAGTCTTCGCGGTCCATTTAGCGTCGAATATCCCGTTGACCCATCGAGCACCCATTGGATGCTGAAAGGAGTGTCGATCCCGAAAGCCATTATTGTTCCGGCTCGTCTCCAGTCGATTCGGTTCCCACGAAAGTTGCTTCACCCGGTCCAGGGGGAGCCGCTGATTCTTCATACAGCAAGGCAGGTGAAGGCGGTCGCCCCCGAAACCCCGGTCTTTTTCGCTATAGCTGAAGAGGAGTTGAAATCGGTTCTGGAGTCGGAGGGTTATTCTTGTGTGATGACCGATCCGGACCTTGCAAGTGGGACGGATCGGATCGCTTACGCGAACCGCGAAATTTTGGCAGACCAAGTGGTGAATGTACAGGCGGATGAACCGTTGGTTTCGGGAAGACAGATCGCAGAACTCTTTTCTCTCTTGGATTCGAGTGCCGGGATGAGCACCTTGGCCGTTCGCCTAACCGATCCTGCGCGCATCAATGACCCGAGTCAGGTAAAGGTAGTCATGGATCAGCAAGGCCGGGCTCTCTACTTTTCACGGGCACCCATCCCATGGGATCGTGAGAGCAAGGGTTATCCGACCAAGGAACGGCTCGAGACGATCAAGGTGTTCGGGCATCTCGGTCTTTATGGCTACCAAGGTCGTTTTCTTGAAAGGTTTGTCGATTTAAAACCCTCGCCCCTTGAACGGATCGAACGATTGGAGCAGCTGCGAGTGCTGGAGAACGGGATCGAGATTAAAGTAGGGGTTACAGAAGAAAGTACGATCGGAGTGGATACGCCGGAGGATCTTGTGCGTCTCGAACGGGCTCTCGATGCCCGCTCGACTTAGGACGTTCAATGAATATTGCGGGATACGTTGCCAAAAGGGCCGAAAAGGCTCCGGAGGTGCTGGCGGTTCGAATCCCGAACGTCACCGGGAGGAGGATTGGATTCAGAGATACGACATTTGCCGAGTTGCATTGTCTGGTCGCTGGTCTTGCCGCACATTTCTTGGAGAAAGGAGTAGGGAAGGGCACCCGAACCATCGTTCTGGCAAAACCGGGTCTGGAGCTGATTTGCGGAGTCTTTGCGATTCTGCGGGTGGGGGCAGTCCCAGTTGTGATTGATCCCGGAATGGGTCTGCGGAGTTTTCTTTCCTGCGTCAAACGATCCGAACCCGAGGCGGTGTTTGGAATTCCCAAGGGACTGATGATTTCACGGGTTTTCTCTAAGTCGTTCCATCGTGTCCGTGCGCGTTTCTCTACGAATCTAATTACCAGAACGGAGGAGGCTGACGGTAGTAGAGGCTTTGAACCAGCGGATACTGCTCCAAATGATCTCGCTGCCATCCTCTTCACCTCAGGCTCCACAGGACCGGCCAAAGGGGTTTGTTACGAACACGGGATGTTTCAGGCGCAAATCGCCGCAGTAAGGGAACGTTTCTCAATCGAGCCGGGAGAGGTGGACTTTCCGATGTTGCCGGTTTTTGCATTGTTCAATCCAGCTCTCGGGATGACTACCGTGGTCCCTCCGATGAATCCCAGCCGACCAGCGAAGGCTGACCCAGGGCTGCAAATTGCCGTGATGAACGAGGCCGGGGTGACGAACAGTTTTGGCTCGCCTGTGCTCTGGAATCTAATCGCTACCGAGGGAGCACGTTCAAACCGATCGATTCCTTCTCTCCGCCGAGTATTGGCTGCTGGGGCTGCAGTGTCACCATCGCTGATCAAAAAGTTGAGTCCACTTGTGCCTAACGCCGACATCTACAGTCCTTATGGTGCGACGGAGGCCTTACCGATGACGGCCATTGACGGGGATATGATTCTGGAGGTTGCGGAACTGACGGAAGAAGGGAAGGGTGTCTGTGTAGGCAGTCCTCTCGATGGAGTGAACGTCCGCATCGCTAGCGTTCAAGAAGGTCCGATGGTCGAGGAACACTTACAGGAACTATCGCCTCATGAGATCGGGGAGATTGTGGTGTCTGGTCCGATGGTCACGAGAGAGTATGATCGGCTCGAGGAGGCGACGAGGAATGCGAAGGTCAACGCGGGTGAAACGGTTTGGCATCGTATGGGGGATCTTGGATATAAAGACGAAGCCGGTCGCATTTGGTTCTGTGGGCGGGTGGCTGAAAGGGTGACGACTCGGGAAGGGAAAGCGTACTACCCGGAGTGCTGCGAGCAGGTCTTTAACCGTCATCCAAAGGTCTACCGTTCCGCATTAGTAGGTTTAGGTTCGAGAAACAAACGGGTGCCGGGTATCGTGGTTCAGCCTGAGAAGGGTTGTTTCCCAAAAAATGAGGATGAAATAGGCAACTGGGTGGTCGAACTAAAGAAATTAGGATCGGAAACCCCGATGACCGCTTCGATTCGCCATTTCTTCTTCCGGAAGGATTTTCCAGTAGATATCCGTCACAATGCAAAGATCCACCGACTTCGTCTCGCGAAAGAATACGCGACCCATGGGTTTCATCCGACTGAATTGAAAAGAGAATAGACTTTTGAAACCATGGGTTTCGGATCGAATACACTTGGGAATTCGTTTCGACTCGCGAGGGTGCAAAAAATTTGGGAACTCAATTTATGAGCAATACGACTGTCACCGAAATCAAAGCATTTGTCCCCTCGAAGGACTTTGAAGTATCCAAGGAATTTTACCAAAAGATTGGATTTACTCTGGTCTCTGACATGGGTGGAATCGCGTATTTCCGAAAGGGTGAATCCAGTTTCCTCTTGCAGGATTTTTATCGGGAAGAACATGCCTCAAACTTCATGATGCATCTTCTGGTTGAGGATGTGGATTCCTGGAAGAGGGTCGTGGACGAAAGTGGAGTAGGAGATAAATACGGGGTGAGGGTTACCGAGGTTGAAGAGCAGCCATGGGGTATGCGGGACTTTTGTATGAATGATCCCGCAGGGGTACTCTGGCGAATTGGTCAGAATATTTAATCAGTGGCGAGTGTAGTCCATTTGATGGAGTCAAAGCAGGCGACATCGCCTGGATTTTTCCACAGCCGCTTCGCAGGGGGATGTTAAATGGATATAGATTTCATCTGGGTGGATTTTCGTAGCCGTAGAGCCTGCTCGACTTGCTGAAATTCAATAAGAGACTTCTGTGAAAGGGTGGTCTCAAGCGATCAGGCAACACAGTGCGTTTGGTTCAAACGCGATCTTCGTGTCGAGGATCACCGTCCACTCGTAGAGGCCGGTAAGAGAGGGCCGATTGTAGCGCTCTTCATTATCGAGCCGGAGGTCCTGAATGCACCGGATTACGATGCCCTTCACTGGCAGTTTCAGAGCGAGTCTCTCCAAGACCTCCAAGCTTCCTTAGCTGATCTCGGTGTAGGCTTGCTAATCCGGCGGGGGAGAGCGGCCGAAGTCCTCGAAAGTGTGCGGGAAAAATATGGTTTTGAATTCCTTTGGTCACACGAAGAGACCGGAAACGAAGTTACTTTTCATCGGGACAAATCAGTAGGTAAATGGGCTAAAGAGAAAGGCGTAACCTGGACCGAGTTTCCTCAAAACGGTGTCGTTCGTGGGCTTAGAGATCGCGACGGTTGGTCAAAGCTATGGGGAGAGCGGATGAAGCACGCTCCTTTACCCAAACCCGATTCGCTATCCTCCCCATACAAGGGGACTAGTAAGATCCCGGTTCTTCCAACAGAAAACTCCTACTCGTGGAAGCGAAGTGTTGACCTTCGCGGAGGGGAGACTGCAGCTCGCCATGTTCTGGAGTCGTTTGTTGGTGGTAGGGGTCAAGGATACCGTCGAAAGATGAGCAGTCCGGTGGCCGCCTATGATGCCTGTTCGCGGCTCAGCCCTTATTTCTCCTCGGGTTGCCTGTCGATCCGTTCAGCGGTCCATCGCGTGCGCCTTGCGATGGGTGATTCCATCCCAGCAAGTGACGGACGTTCCTTTCTCTCCCGCTGCCACTGGCATTGCCATTTTATGCAGAAACTGGAATCGGAGCCTCAGATTGAGAATCGCTCGTTCAATCGTTCTTGCGAGGGTCTACGTCCGATGGATCCGGATCCGACAAGGATGACGGCTTGGGAGAATGGACAAACGGGTTATCCGTTCCTCGATGCCTGTATGCGTGCTCTTCGGACGAGGGGATGGATCAACTTTCGAATGAGAGCGATGCTCGTTTCCTTCGCTGCTTACGATCTTTGGATCGACTGGCGGTCCTTCCGGGATTTCTTGGCCCGTCAGTTTATCGACTACGAACCCGGCATCCACTTTTCTCAGATCCAAATGCAGAGTGGGGTTACCGGAATCAACACCCTTCGGATCTATAGTCCTGTAAAGCAGGGCCTCGATCAGGATCCGGAAGGGGTTTTTGTCAAACAGTGGGTCCCGGAGTTGGCAGGGCTCCCGACTGACTACATCCATGAACCATGGAGGGCACCAGCATCGGTCCTCTCAGAGGCGGATGTGATTTTCGGAAAGACCTATCCGCGACCGGTCGTAGACCACAAGGAGGCGGTAAAGTTTGCCCGCGGAGAATTCGGTAAGCTGCGTCGAAAAGATGAATTCTGGACGGAGGCCAAACGGGTCAATAAGCAGCATGGCAGCCGTAAATCGGGTGAAAGACGCCCTAAGCGGAGTAAAAAGAAGGAAGAAACCCAGCAGCAGGAAATGGTGCTTTGGAGTTGATTGGAAGGGGCAGCTCTAGGTGCCGTTCGAGATACTCCAATACAGTAGAATCGGCAGCTAAACCGACTTCGCAGAGGTTTCGACGGTCTAAAGCAGCCGCTCCGGATGAATCTTCATTAACTCTTTAACTCCCTCCAAAACTTGATCGACCGATATGGCGTCCATGGTGCCGCCTCCGGTCTGTTTTGCATCCGGTGCCTGAATGACCGATAAGGGAGCGTCAAAAATTGGCCGCGTTCTTACAGGGTTGGTAGGGCCAAAAAGAACCGCAGTAGGGCAGCCAAGAGCGTTCGCCAAGTGCATTCCTCCCGTATCGTTTCCGATTGCGAGATGGCTTCGTTGGAGATAGGTTCCTAGCTCGGCTAAATCGGTTGAGCCCGCGAGGTTACTTATTCGGTCAGATTTACAGTTGGCCGCAACCGAGGAGGTGATGGGCTGGTCGCCACCAGTACCGTGCAGATCGATTTGCAAGTCCTCGTCCCTTTCCAAGAGAGCGTTTGTTAAGGTAACCCATCTTTCTACGGGCCATCGCTTCTCTGGACTGTTCTCTGATCCACAAAAGAGCGCTATGCGGTTCTCGCGGTTTTCTTTAGAGCTTTTGATTGGACTTCGATCCGCCGGCTCCTTCAGGCCAAAATGGCTGAGAAACAAATGCCACCAATCCGTTTGGTGGATTGATTCTTCTTTGAGGGTTTCGGGTGGCATCCAGGTGTCGGTGAGTAACGGTCTTCGGTTTCCCCTACGAAGAATACCAAATCGCTGTTCGGCGCCAACCATCCTCATTTCCCGGTCACCGCGAAATGAATTAGTAAACAGTATTGCCGTATCTGGATATTCAAACTGACGGAAGCGGAGGAGTTCCCTCCCGACCACATTTTTACTGTCCGCGGGAAGGAGGTCATCGTAAGGAAGGTCTAACAGTCCAATCAATGGGGTGAAGTGCGGACGGAAGACGAGGGTGAGACGGACATCCGGACGCCCCTTACGAATCGCTCGAATGAGAGGGGCGACCATCACGATATCACCAAGCCAGTTGGGAAGGCGTAAATAGACTCGGTCTGCCCGAGAGAGATCCTCCTCCCGCGGCTCGAAATCACTGGAGGTTCCCCGCCGCATCTCCAACCGAAGGCGACGTTGCGGAGTTCTCTGGGTCTTCCAGCGACGATGGAGCCAAAGCCAATTGGTGTTCCAACCTTTTTCGTGAATCAATTTATTGGAAAGCCATACAGCGAATGAGGCGGAAGGTTCTCTTTGGTCGTCACGTGGAATTTCCAAGTGCACTTTACCTCGAAAGAATCCGGTTCTTTCAATAGAAACAAAGACGGGTAGAACCGACAACCTCTTCGCAATTATGTCAGGTAGCGGCGTCAGTGAAGCTGTCCTTCCGGCCACTTTTCCCAGAACTCCCGAATCACCCGCACCTTGGTCTGCTAGAATAGCGAGGTGCCCTCCGCCACGTAGGTGACGAATACCGGTTTCGGCACCGCTGCTTCGGGAAAGGAGTTTGATACCACCTCTTTCGCGGGTTTTGAGCACCCAATCGTCGATCTTCTTCTGATTGATCGGCCGAAAAAGGGCAGCGACTTTCCCATTTGGTAAGCCAACCAGCATCGGGGCGAAGACGATCAGTTCGATCAAATAGTTGTGCGGTAGAAGAATGAGGGCAGGTTTCCCTTCTTCGAGGACGGATTGGTAACGCTCTTGAAAGTCATCGGAAAACTGGAGGCGCGCCCGAATCTCTTTTTCTCCAAACCGAGGAGAGGCGAGGGCGAACAGGCCCATCTCGATGGTACGGGAGCAGTTGATCCGAGCGATCTTTTTAAGGATCTTGGGATCCCGATCAGGAAAAACGTGGGCAAGGTTTGAGAGAACGATGCGACGTTTGGAAGGGATTCGAAAAAGAATAGCACCCAGTCCAACGCACACGCCACGAAGACAAAACTCCGGAAGAATGCCTACTAGAAACGAGAGTCCACGGAGTAGGGTGGGCATGGGTGCCTATTCCGATTGTACACCAAATACAGCCTCTGCGTAGTCTTTGGCTGAAAAACGTTGAAGATCTTCTGGCTGCTCTCCCAAACCCACGAATTGTATCGGTAATTTTAGCTCACGATAGATGCCCACAAGCCCGCCGCCTCGACTCGTGCCATCGAGCTTGGTGATGACTATCCCGGTTAAATCAA
This sequence comes from Verrucomicrobiota bacterium, assembly GCA_038744685.1. Taxonomy (NCBI): domain Bacteria; kingdom Pseudomonadati; phylum Verrucomicrobiota; species Verrucomicrobiota bacterium. The sequence goes on along the minus strand of JBCDMB010000007.1, from coordinate 45,890 downwards.
ACGCTTCATGAAAGATTCGTGCCTGCTGAACGGAGTTGCTCCCATGGCTGCCGTCGATGACCAGCCATCGCTCTTCGGGTGATCCAGGTCTCTTCTTGTCCAAGACTCGCCGCACTTTCTTCAGTTCCTCCATTAGATTCGATTTCGTGTGAAGGCGCCCAGCGGTGTCTAGAACGAGAAGGTCAGTGTCGCGTTTCTCAGCGGCGCTAAAGCTATCAAAGGCTACTGCAGCAGGATCGGCACCTTGATGGCTTTCGACCACGTCAATCCCTAGACGACCACTCCAAACTTTGAGTTGTTCATTGGCGGCTGCGCGAAAAGTGTCGCAGGCTCCGACCAAAACCGAGTGGCCCGACTGCTTGTAATGCCACGCTAGCTTTGCCGAAGTCGTGGTTTTTCCAGAGCCATTGACCCCGACGAGTGCGATCACCGAAGGGTGGGGCTCGTGAGGGTAAAAGGTGCCTTCTGAGCCGACGAGGACTTCTTCGAGGATGCGCGAACCGATTTCCGCTGCCTCCTTTCCACGCAGATCCTTGTTTTTACGATATCCTTTACGGATTGCTTCAACAACTTCCTCGGTAGTCTCCACACCAAAGTCGGCAGAAAAAAGGGTTTCCTCGATGAGGTCGATGTCATCATCGTCTATTTTGGCCCGACTAAAGACACCGCCAACTTTTTCCGTAAAGCCTTCGGTTGTTCGCTGAAGACCTTTCCGAAACCGCTGGAACAGACTCGGTTTTCCTGAAGTCATAGGATTACTCGGCATCCCTTAGCGGCCGATGCAGCTCCTTGGACATCCGGTCAAGGATACCGTTGAGAAACCGCCTACTTTCCTCATTTGAATACTCTTTGCCCAGATCAATCGCTTCGTTAATTGAGACAACCGGCGGAACATCCGGGCGATGAAGCAACTCGAAACACGCCACTCTTAGAATCGCGAGGTCCACCCGAGCGATCCGATCCAGAGTCCAATTGTTTGCCGTCGACTGAATCTTCTCATCGATCTCTGGGAGGTTCTCAATTGTTCCCTGTATGAGCTCCTCCCCAAAAGCGTAATACTCGCGGTCTTTCTCCTGGTGATCGAAAAAACTGAGGACCAGATCATTCAGGTTTTCTTCGCGATTGGATTCAAAGAGATAAAGAAACTGCATCGCGGCGACACGATTCAAGTGCCGTCGGGACACCTTTTTCGTTTCGGCTGTTTTTTGCTCCGTTCCTTCTTCCATGGGAATTGGTCTTAGCGATCTTGATCGCGGGAAGCAAGTAGGGGAACAGGTAGAATGAACACTACTTTTGGAGAGAACCTCACGCAAAGACGCAGAGACGCGAAGGAATCACTCAGGTAGATCATTAACAATTCGGACCAAACCGTCCTTCATCAAAGCGGCTCCAAAATTCAAAAGGTAACCCAATTTCAAGTTCATAAGTTTTAGATAGGTAAAAAGCTGTTTGTGATGTGATTTTGTGAGCTGCTCCACCGACTTCAGCTCTAAAATAACCACCCCATTGACGACTATATCAGCCCGAAATCCCTCACTGAAGGTGAGATCATCGTAGGATATCGGAACGATCACCTGTCGATCAATGGACAAACCCCGCTTTTCGAGTTCGTAAGAGAGGACAGTTTCGTAGACTGATTCAAATAAACCAGGTCCGAGTTTGGAATGAACTTTCACAGCCGCATCAACGACCTCTCTGCCAATTGAGTTTTCCTTCATCTTAGCGTCTTAGCGTCTTGAGCCTGCATATGCTGGCGGGCGTGAGGATTTTGGATTTGGATGAGTGCTCATGCAAAGACGCGCAGGCGCCACCGAATCAAAATCACACCCGGATCCCGGCGACTACCCTAGATTTGCTAGAGAGACTGCCGCCTTCGCAAATTCTGCTCCGCGGTTGATGCCTGCTCCCAGTCTCTCGGTAGCTTGTTCTTCTGAGTCGACAACAAGTATCCCGTTGATGACCGGACGCTCAAAATCAATGGAGATTTTTTGGAGAGAAATCGCTGTGCTGTATCCAATGACATCGTGGTGACTGGTTGCACCGGCAATTACCACGCCAAGGCCGATGATCGCTTCGCAACCCGAGTGCCTGGCTAAACGGGCGGTCGCATACGGAATTTCCATCGACCCGGGCACCCGCTCCAAACGGATATGCTCTTCGATCACTCCAAGAGACTTTAGCTCCGCAACTACAAGCTCAATCAATCGATCGACCTTATCTTTATTGTATAGAGCCGCAACGATCCCGATCCGAAGGTCTGAACCGTCCAGTAAAGTGTCTTCTTTTCCAGAATTTCGACTCATTGTAATTCCTCTGGGTCCACTACTTCGATCTGCTCGATAATTTCCAGATTATATCCTTCCAGTGCAATCGCTTTTCGAGGTCGGGAAGTCAATAAGCGGATCTCCCGCAACCCAAGCTCCACCAAAATCTGTGCTCCAATTCCGTAATCCCTAAAGTCCATGGGAGCCGCCTTGAATTCTTCTCCCTCTGAAAGCTTACCAGTGGAAGGATCGAGGTGAATTCCTCCATGAGACTGTTCAATGTAAACAACGGCCCCGCGCCCCTCTTTAGCGATTCTCTGCATCGCTGGACGGACGAGGTTCTCGCGAAAACTGGCACCAAATACGTCAGAGAGAAGGTTCTCCCCTTGTATCCGCACCAAAGTGGGCTCGGGTCCAAGATTTCCGAACGAGAGAGCAATGTGGGTTCGACCGTCAAGGACGCTACGGAACAGGTGTAAGTCGAAATTTCCAAACTCGGTCTTTAAGACCCGAGTTCCGATCTCTTCAACCAGCTTTTCGCGCTTGTGGCGGTACTCAATTAACTGGGCGATGGAGATCATTCGTAAACCGTATTTTTGTTTAAACGTCACTAGTTCCGGAAGACGAGCCATCGACCCATCCTTGTTGAGGATCTCACAGATAACGCCACTTGGATGAAGTCCTGCCAAGGTCGCTAAATCCACTGCAGCCTCGGTGTGACCCGCCCGTTGGAGCACGCCGCCAGGCCGGGCGCGAAGCGGGAAGATGTGTCCGGGCTGCACGAGCATCTCAGGGGTCGCTTCGGGATTTGCCAAAATACGGATCGTTCTCGCTCGATCATAGGCACTGATTCCCGTAGATATTCCTTCTGCTGCATCGACTGATACGGAAAAGTCAGTTCGGTGGCTTTCGCGGTTATCCACCACCATCTGGTTGATCCCAAGCTTCGTTAACTGGTGGCTGAGCGTCGGGACACAGATCAAGCCCCCGGCTTCCTGGATCATTTGATTGATAGACTCAGGAGAGGCCTTTGACGCCGCAAGGACAAGGTCACCCTCGTTCTCCCGGCTCTCGTCGTCGGTCACGATGACCATTCGCCCTGCGGCTATATCTTCGACAGCTCTCTCGATCGGATCGAAGAAAGCCTCTTCTGTCTCCGCTTCGGTAGGCACCGAGATTAAATCGTGTAGATCTCGTCCGACTTGAAAAAGCGCTTCAACTCGATCGCAGCGTTATCAACACTATCGGATGCGTGCACCACGTTTTTCATCATATCGGTTCCAAGGTCACCACGGATTGTACCTGCGGGTGCCTTCGTGGAATCGGTGGGACCCAGTAAATCACGAATTTCCTGGACAGCGTTCTCTCCTTGCAAGGCGAGAAAAATCACCGGGCGCGAACTCATAAACTCTTCTATCTCCGGGAAAAAAGGTTTGTCTGCCACGTGAGCATAATGCTCTCGCAGGATTGGCCCATCAAGCTGCGCCATCTTAGCGCCTACGATAGTAAAGCCCGCCTTTTCAAAACGGGAGATGACTTCTCCAGCATTTCCGGCCGCCATGCAGTCAGGTTTCAGGATGATAAGGGATTTTTCCATAATCGACTTGGGTGTAGGGCAATGGAAGGGAGGAGACGAGGAGAAAGTGATGAGTAGGTGCGACAATGCAACCGGAACCGGATTATCGTTTCGCTAGAAGGCGAACTCTGTTTGGTTTTGGGCATGTATGAAGCAAACCCTGATCGTTACGACAATGCTAGTTACCGAAGATGCGGGCTAAGTGGTCTTCGTTTACCTGATCTTTCGCTCGGACTATGGCATAACTTCGGAGATACAGATGACTTCGAAAAGGCGCGGCAGATGATTTTTACGGCGTTCGATCACGGCATCACTCACTTTGACCTCGCTAACAATTATGGGCCTCCCCCGGGTTCAGCAGAAACCAACTTCGGGAAAATTCTAAAGTCAGATCTGTCTCGGTATCGGGATGAACTCATCCTCTCGACCAAGGCGGGCTACTTGATGTGGGAAGGACCGTATGGAGAATGGGGATCCCGCAAACATCTTCTGGCGAGTCTCGATCAGAGTCTTCGGAGAATGAGTGTTGATTACGTGGATGTATTTTATTCGCACCGTCCTGATCCCAAGACGCCACTGGAAGAAACCATGGGTGCTCTTGACACAGCTGTTCGTTCTGGCAAGGCGCTTTACGCGGGAATTTCCTCCTACAGCCCAGAAATGACCGCGGAGGCTGCAAGGGTTCTTCGTGAGCTCGGCACGCCTTGCCTGATTCATCAACCGAATTACAGCCTTCTCAATCGGAAGATTGAAGAGGGCCTACTTGCGGTCCTTGAGGATGAGGGAATCGGTGCCATTGCATTCTGTCCCCTTGCGCAGGGACTCTTGACGGGACGTTACTTGGAAGGGATTCCGAAGGACTCCCGGGCGGCGGGTTCGAGTGTTTTCCTCGCGGAGGAGGAAGTAGTTGAAAACCTGGAGAAGGTAAGGCGTCTGGCAGCCGTTGCAGAGGAAAGAGAACAAACCCTCGCTCAAATGGCTCTCTCCTGGGTGCTTCGTCACCCGGCAGTCGTATCTGCGTTAATCGGTGCCAGTCGGCCGAAACAAATTAGCGAGAATGTCAAGGCTATGGACTCTCCCACTTTTACTGCGGAACAGCTCGAAAAGATTGATGAAATCTGCGGCTGTTAGAGGTCGGAAGGAATCTGAAATCTGAGATTTGAAATTTGAGATCGACCCGAGTTTCGAAGAATTAGGCCTAAAGGGATCAAATGGTCAGCGCTTCATTGTGCTCGATGGATCGCTGAAGACGTAGCCTTTCGCTAGTTCTGTATACGTGCTTACCTGTTGCTCCTGCCACGCTTCGTCGTGGCCCAATTCCTTTGCAAGAATACCCGCTACTACAGGAGCGGCCTTGATCGAGGCACTCGCGTTGAGCAAAAGGGCTCTCGTTCTGCGGGCGAGAACGTCTTCTACGGTTCGTGCCATTTCCTCCCTGGCATGCCACACCACTTCTGCCTTCTGGTAGGGAAGTGCACCATGAATGGGTTCCGCTAGGCTGGCGTCGTTTTGAATCAACTCCTCGATACCCAAAGCGTCGGCTCCATAGGTCTCCAGATTTGTACGACTTGCTTTCGCTCTAGTCCACCCGTGGATCTGGAGCTCTTGTGTCTGACAGGCTACAGGATCCAGCCCCCCCAAAGTCTCCGCGTGGTCGATAACGTCCTCAGCCATCTTGCGATAGGTGGTCCATTTGCCACCGGTGAGGGTAATCAGTCCGCTACCGCTGATCACGATGCTATGATCGCGGGACAAAGCTGCCGTGTCCGATCCGTCGCCAGCCTTTACCAGCGGCCTTAGGCCAGCATACACGCTGAGAACGTCCTCCGGTTCAGGATCCTTCTCGAGGTATTTCCGTGCATGGGTCATCACGAAATCACGCTCCTCTTCAAGGGCTCTGGGTTCGAGGCTATGCTCATCCAGACCTGTGTCGGTGGTGCCAACGACCACGTGATCATGCCAAGGGACGGCAAAAAGCACGCGGCCATCGGCTGTCTTCGGAATCATGATCGCAGCATCGCCCGGAAGAAAACTCTTTGGAAGGACGATATGAATACCCTGGCTGACTGCCACCATAGGCTTGGTCGATGGATCATCCATCTGCCGTACCGCATCCACGAAGACCCCGGTTGCATTGATCACAGTCTTTGCTTTCACCGAAAACTCTTCACCACTTTCCCGGTCATGGACCTTAACTCCTCTGATTGCGTCATCTTCCTTTTCAAGGCCGATGCACTGAGCGTAGTTTACCATTGCTCCACCCAACTCATCTGCAGTTTGCGCGAGGTTTACGGCGAGCCGGGAGTCATCGAATTGTCCATCGTGGTAAATGACGCCGCCCACCAGGTGTTCCTGCTCAACGGTCGGAATCTCCTTGATGGTTTCCTCCTTGCTCAAGTGGCGGGAGGGAGCCAGCCCCAGCTTCCCTGCGAGCTGATCGTAGACCTTCATTCCGATTCCGTAAAACGGTCCCTGCCACCAAGAGTAGTTGGGGATTACAAAGGCCTTGGAGTGAACAAGATGGGGGGCGTTTTTGGTGAGCCTTCCTCTTTCGCGCAAAGCTTCCAGGACCAGTGATATATTCCCTTGTTGAAGGTAGCGGACGCCTCCGTGGACCAGTTTGGTGGAGCGACTGGAAGTTCCCTTGGCGAAGTCCGCCTGTTCAAAGAGGGCTACGCTATGGCCGCGGGCGGCGGCATCCACCGCAGCACCCAGTCCCGAAGCACCTCCTCCAATGACTACTACATCAAATGGTGTCTGTCTGGAACGAATTCGGGTGAGAGATGAGGATCGATTCATGAGTGGTTTGTCTGACGAGTAAGGAGCCTCGGGGTAAGCCCTAGGGGATTTGAAATTGCAGATTTGAAATTTGAGATCGAAGCAAGCTTTGGAGAATTAGATCCGGTTAGACTACCGAAAAGGGCAGGTGTTAAGGAATGCTCACTCATCGCCTGCTTCTTCCCATTGTTTCGAGCGTTCCACTGCCTTCGCCCATCCTTTTTTGAGCGACTCCATTTCTTCAGCAGGACGCGCCGGTTCGAAGGTGACGTCAATTCCCCAGTTTTTTGCGATCTCATCTCGGCTCTCCCAGAAGCCCACCGCAAGGCCAGCAAGATAAGCCGCGCCCATCGCAGTCGTTTCGACGCATTTCGGGCGAACGACGTTTTGCTGGAGTAGATCTGCTTGGAATTGGAGCATCGGCTCGCTGTTAGCAACCCCACCGTCGACCCGACATTCCGTCAGTGTCAGTTCACTGTCTTTCTCCATGGCGGAAACCAGATCGCCACTTTGGAATGCAATTGATTCGAGGGCTGCTCGGCAAAAGTGTGCACGGTTAGTCCCGCGGGTCATTCCAAGAGCGGCCCCTCTGGCATAGGGATCCCAATGAGGTGCTCCGAGTCCAGCAAACGCGGGCACGATGAAGAGCCCGTTGGAATCCGAAACGGTTCCTGCCAGCCAATCCAACTCCTGTGCAGATCGGACCAGTTGGACCTCGTCGCGGATCCACTGGACAACCGCACCACCAATAAAAATAGAACCCTCGAGGGCGTATTCCGTTTTGTCCCCTATGCGCCAAGCAATCGTGGAGAGAAGATTGTTCTTCGATCGGACCAAATCCTCTCCGGTGTTCATTAGAAGAAAACAACCGGTCCCATAGGTGTTTTTGACCATCCCCGGATCGAAGCATGCCTGACCAAAAAGGGCGGCGTGCTGGTCACCGGCGATTCCGGCAATCGGTGTGCCAGCAGGATAAAGATTGTGCGCTACATTTCCGTAGACCTCCGAACAGGTTTTGATTTCCGGAAGCATACTTCGGGGCACCTCCAGCAGCTCCAGAAGTTCATCGTCCCAATCACCAGTCTCGATGTTGTGGAACAAGGTTCTGCTCGCGTTGGTTGAGTCGGTAACATGAACTTTGTGGGAGGTGAGTTGCCAGAGAAGCCACGAATCGACGGTTCCGAATAAGAGTTTACCTTCGTTGGCTCTCTTTCTTGCACCGTCAACATTTTCAAGGATCCAACGAACCTTGGTTCCGGAGAAATAGGGGTCGAGACGAAGCCCCGTTTTCCGCATGACCATCTCCTCGAGACCCTCTGACTTGAGCCTGCCACAGTAGTCGGCGGTGCGCCGATCCTGCCAAACGATCGCATTGTAGATAGGTTCGCCGGTCTCCTTGTCCCAAACGATTGTGGTCTCCCTTTGGTTCGTTACGCCGACTGCTGTGATGGAGTCTGTCTTCAGGTTTGCTCGTGAGAGCGCCTCGTTGGCCGTGGAACTTTGGCTGGACCAAATTTCCATCGGGTCATGTTCGACCCAGCCAGGCTTAGGATAAATTTGGCGAAACTCTTTTTGTGCGCTTGAGACGATTTCACCGGCGTGATTGATCACCACAGACCGGGAGCTGGTGGTGCCTTGGTCGAAAGCTAAGATGTATTGTTCTTTGGGCATGGGCGGAAAGAGAGGGTCTTTTAGGATTCTTGTTTGAGGTAGGAAAAATTCGTTTTGAATCTACAGCCTGAGGAGAACGAAAAGTTGGGCTCCAATAATTCCACCGACAATAGGTGCAAGGACGGGAATCCAGGAATACTGCCAATCCGATGAACCTTTACCCGGGATGGGGAGAATCGCATGGGCGATGCGCGGGCCAAGATCGCGGGCAGGATTGATTGCGTAGCCCGTGGGTCCGCCAAGAGAAAGACCGATCGAGAGAACGATGACGCCTACCAGAATCGGACCAAACCAGGTGTCGACGACGGCAGCCCAGGCGGCCTCGCTAGTGTCTACACCGAGTGCGATCTTCCCGAAGGCAAGGACTCCAAATACCAACATCGCAGTTCCGATTGCCTCCGTAAGAAATGCTGGTCCAAATTTTCGGATTGCCGGTGCGGTGCTGTGGCAAGCCAGCTTTAGCGCCGGATCTTCGGTTTCTTTCCAATGAGCTAGATAGGTTAGATAGACGAGAAACGAACCGAAGATGCCACCTGCCATCTGGGCTAATATATATCCGGGAACCTTCGTCCATTCAAATGAACCTATTGAAGCGAGCGATACGGTAACCGCCGGGTTGATATGAGCGCCAGAGATCCGAGCAACCGAGTAAACGGCCACCGCGACCGCCAATCCCCAACCAAAAGTGATCACAATCCATCCACCATCGTGCCCTTTCGTTTTTGTCAGGAGGACATTGGCGACCACTCCGTTGCCGAGAAGAACGAGAATTGTAGTGCCGACAAATTCGGCTAAGTAGGGGCTCATAATTTCAGAAGGGTTTAGGAAGTCCGAGCAGGTCTCTGTGTCATTCAACGATGTAGATGATTCCCATTGAAATCAATCCTTCATGGCCTGCTTGACGACTCGGTCACCTGATCCGTTTACCGACCTCGATGGGAGCCGCGAAGACAACCTCCCATGGCGGGATACGGGTTAGCCGGATTTGGCCTGCTTTTTTGCCCGTTTCCGAGCGGATTTTCGGGCTGGCCTGTCGGGAAACTCAAATCCCAGCTTGCCATCTGGCTTCAGGACTAGAAACGCATCGAACTTACGCTTGGTTCGATTGGATCGAAAGCCTTGCACAAGATCCGTCTTTTTGTCTTTGAGCAGTTTTTCGAAGACTGGACGTTCGATGGTTTTTCCAAGAATGTTTCGCGCCACCTGAAAGTCGCAGTTTTTCCGGTCTCTGGCCCGTTCTTCACAAATGTAGGCATTCGGAGTTTCGTAGACCTTCGCCCCACAAAGAGGGCAAACGCCCACAACCTCTGCAGAACTCAAATCAATTTCGCCGTTCTCCCCATTAGACGAATCCCCAAAGTCGAGCTCCACTCTCCAAGAACCGTTCTCCTTTTGAATGAGTTTTACGATTGCTGAGAAGCTCTTTCCTGCTTTCGAACGAAAACCATCGAGTGGTCCGATTTGCTTTTTCTCCAGTAGCTCCCGGACCTCTTCCTCCTCCATTGCTCGGTTCCCGATGACTTTGTTCACCTGGAGGGCCGGAATCTGCCGATTGTTCACGGTTACGGAGTCATTGGAAACAAATGCCTTAAAGTTTTCCAGAAGAGGCTTTCCGTCAGTGATCGATTGAAGGGAAGATTCCGTTGGAGCGGGGGGATTCTTCAACGCTTCCGCGATCTGGCGGGTAACCTCTTCAATCCCGTCCATGAATTCCTTCCGTCCCAGTTTTCCTTCCTCAATCTGCTTGAGACGGTATTCCCATTCTCCGGTAAGAGCGGGGCTGGTCAACAAATCGATATCGTAGGCCCGTAAAAACTGAATCAGGGCTTCCCCTTTTGTGGTGGGCAACAATTCCTTCCCATCTTTCTCCAAATATTTCTGATAGACGAGGTTGTCGAGGATACCAGCTCGGGTCGCTGGGGTTCCAAGGCCGCGTTCACGCATCGCTTCAGCAAGCTCATCATCCTCGACTTGTTTTCCGGCATTTTCCATGGCTGAAAGCAGGGTCGCCTCGGTGTAGCGTGGAGGAGGTCTCGTTTCATCTCCCTTAACCTCAACGTCTTCAACGGCACCTTCCACAGGATTGCCATCTGCGCCATCCGGTGTCGGAAGCGGGGGAATCGTATCGGAAGTTCCTGCGGTCTTTCCATAGACTGCAAGCCAACCCGGCTCAGCTAAGACCTTGCCATCGGTGCGGAAAGTATGTCCACCAACGACACTTTCACGAGTCGTGACGTCATACTCTGCAGAAGGATAAAAAACTGCGAGAAAACGGCGAACCACCATGTCGTAGATTTTTTGCTCTGCATCGTTCAAGGTGCGTGGCTTCTGGTCGGTGGGTATGATGGCAAAGTGATCGCTTACCTGCTTGTCATTAAAAATACGCTTATCCTTTGGATTGATCCGATTTCCACTGAGAATAAAATCCGTGAAAGGACGGTAATTCTCAGGGAGATTCGCAAGGGAATCGCGGCAAGAGCTTCCATAATCTTCGGGAAGTGCTCGGGAATCTGTTCGGGGGTAGGTGAGCATTTTGTGCCGCTCATAGAGTGCTTGAGCAATCGAAAGCGTATTTGCGGCCGAGAAACCGTAGCGGTTGTTTGCCTCCCGCTGAAGAGTAGTGAGGTCGTAGAGTCTTGGAGCCGCCTGCTTGGAGCGCTTTTTCTTTTCGGTAATCGATGCAATTCCACCCTCGACTTCTTTCGCAATGCGCTCGGCTTCCACCTTTTCCCAAATTCGAGAGGCCCGGTCATGAGGGAGCTCGTCTGACTTCTTGAAGTCGATCCGCTGATACGTGCCTTCGTAGGTTCCCGTTGAAATTGAAAACTGCGCGACAACTTCCCAGTAAGGGGTGGGGACGAAGCTGCTGATCTCATCTTCCCTGTCACAGACCATGGTAAGGGTAGGGGTCTGAACGCGACCCACGTTGGCAGCGGTGCCGCCTCTTCGGCCGAAGGTAACCGTAGCCCCACGGGTAGCGTTGAGACCGACGAGCCAATCTGCTTCCTGACGACTCTTAGCAGCGTCTTGAAGCGGTTTCATGGATTGCTCCTCCCTTAACTCCTCGAAGGCCTTCTGGATAGCAGTTGGGGTCATCGACATCATCCAGAGGCGCTTCACGGGCTTTTTTACCTTCGCCTGTTCCTGAATCAGGGTAAAAATCAACTCTCCTTCCCGGCCAGCATCACAGGCATTGATGATCTCCCGGACGTCGGGACGTTTCATCAAGCGCTTCAATTCCTGTAGCTTCTTCTTTGTTTTCTCGACCGGTTTAGTCTTAAACTTCGGTGGGACAATCGGGAGGTTATCGAGTGTCCATTTGCTATACGCCTTGTCGATCTCCTGAGGCATTTGGAGTTCAACGAGATGCCCTAAGGCAGAGCTGATTACCCATTCATCGTTTTCGTAGAAATCGCCTTTCTTGGGAACTTTGCCAAGAACTCTGGCGAGGTCCCCTGCAACCGAGGGCTTTTCTGCGATGACGAGGGTCTTCATGTGAACATCCAGCTCAAACTACAAGCTGGCAAAGATCGAATCGAGGTTCCCCAGGAGTTCGCCCATCGTTTCTTTTGTCTCGTCTCCCATGTTCGAAATCCGGAAGGTTTTCCCCTTCAATTTGCCGTAGCCGATGTCGATCACCATCTGAAATTCGTCTTTCAGTCGCTTGTTGATGAGTGCCAGGTCAACGTCCCACGTGTTGCGGATGCAGCTCAGCGATTTCGAAGCAAACTGCTTTTCCGGCAACAGGGAAAACCCATGGTTCTCCATCCAGTCGTGAACCATGTCGTTCAAGTCTGAGTGCCGCTGATAACGATTCTCGATCCCTTCCGCTTCGATATCCTCGATCTTCGATTTGAGGGCATTGATGAGCGGGATCACCGGAGTGCTTGGAGTCATTCCCTTCTCGTGATTCTTTCTGAATTCAATGAAATCAAAGTAGTAGCCGCGGCCCTCTACCGATTTCGCCCGTTCAAAAGCCCGTTCGGAGACTGAGATCAGGGCAAGGCCCGGCGGGAGCGCGAGAGCCTTTTGGGACCCGGTTAGCATCACGTCAATTCCCAGTTCGTCCTTCGGAACCGGAACAACCGAAAAGGAGGAAACCGTATCGATAACAGAGAATACATCAGGAAAATCACGGAGGACCTCCATGATCTCTTCCAGAGGATTCATCATTCCACACGAAGTCTCATTGTGGACGAGGGTAACGACATCGTATTCGCCGGTTTCAAGGTGTTTCCTAAGCTCTTCTGGATCAATGTGGCGCCCCCACTCAACCGAAAGGGGATCAGCCGCAAAGCCTGCCCGCTTTGCGACGTCATACCATTTGTCTGAAAAGGCACCACACATGCAGTTGAGGACCTTCTTTTTCGTCAGGTTGCGAACCGCTCCTTCCATCACGCCCCAAGCACTTGAGGTGCTCAGAAAAACAGGATCAGAGGTTTCGAAAAGTCGTTGTAACCCCGGCTGAACAGACTGATATAGGTCAACAAAATCAGGACTCCGGTGCCCTACGACGGGCGTCGTCATAGCCCGGTAGGTCTTCGCCGAAACTTCAATTGGGCCGGGAATAAAAAGCTTATAACTCATGTCTTGAAGAATTATCCAGTTGTTCAATCGCTTCAGGTTGTCCATCAAAAAACCGTTTTTTATCTGTGCTTACGCTAAAACCCAGTGCGAAAGAAGAATTACTCACTGAGATTCCGAACCTACCGGAGTATCAGGGATTGAGTGATCGAATGGGTGAAAAATTGCTTCGTCAGCGTCTTGCCCGGGAAAGGCTATTGAGAGAGCGGTTGCGACCCCTTTTCGTCCACACAGACGGATTGGCAGATCGTCGCCTTGCAGTTCGTCTCCTTGAGCGAATGGTTCGATGGTCGGGCTTGGAGAAACGAGCCCGAAGAAATTTTCAGGACCTTAGAGTCAAGACTTCGACTTGGAGAATGAATGGTTTGAGTCCAGGTGCAGAGGGTCTAAAGATTCTTCAGGTAACTGATTTGCATCTGGACTTTGATCCGGGAGTTATTGAACGGGTTAGGTCTACAGTAGAGGAGTTACCATACGACTTAGTCTGTATCACCGGTGACTTCTTTGACCTGGTTTTCAGTGGCGAGGCGGTTCCCAAGGAGCATCTGGAGCAATTGGTTCACTGCTTCCGAAGTCCCGTTTACGCGGTTTTGGGGAACCATGATGTTTTATCGGTCGGCTTTTTTCTGGAAGAGTTAGGGGTGAGAGTGCTCATGAACGAATCGGTTTGGATACCGAACGGAGATGGGGGAGTGTGGTTGGCAGGTGTCGACGATGCCCGTCAGTTCGGCACTGATTCGTTTGAAAATGCGGTTAGGGCGATAAGCTGGGATGGCCCGGTCGTCGGATTGTCCCATAGTCCTCAGAACTACAAGGACGCTGAAAGGAATGGCATCAATTTGATGCTGTCTGGTCACACCCACGGAGGGCAGGTTTCACTTCCATGTGGAATTCCCATTACTGGAAGTCACGGGTGTCCGCTTCGAATGGTCTCGGGCAGGTGGAAGTATAAGGGCCTCCAAGGCTACACGTCGAACGGCTGCGGAGGATGTAAGTTACCATTCCGACTCAACGCGCCGGCCGAGGTGACCCTGCACACCCTTGTCTAAGGGAAGTCCTGACGGGTGCCGTGGGGTCTTCCGACTACGATTTTCGCAAGGCTAAAACTTAATCGTTGCGAGAATCCGAACGGGAACGAGACCAAGATCTCCCTCTGAGTTGATCCCCTGGAGGCCCAGCAAATCGATTTGTGAATTATCTCCTTTGGGAGCGGTTTGATAGCGGAAGCCACTCTCAATCCCTACCTCGAGGAAATCCAGCGGGGTGAGGATAACCGAAATAAACACCCCACCACTGAAGACCGTTGATCGCTGGTAAAAGGCAATCGAGGTCACGTTCGGGATGTTGGTGACGTCCGCATCGATCGAATCGATGATGGTCGCTCCAGCCTGCACTGAAATCAGAGACTTAATCCAACCCGAGTTGCCTAGACCCCATCGGAATCCTGCGTAGATTCCAGTATCCGAGTAATCCGAGAAGGTAGCCGTAACATTACTTCCGTTGAATGAGCCGAGAGTAGCGTTCTTCCCACTGGCCATCGTCCTCGAAAGTCCGAGGTAAAGACTTCTCGTGGGGCCTTCCCAAAAATCGATCTCAATCGCTAGGTCGAGAAAATCGTCGTAAGCGTCTGACCAGTCGAGTCCGAGAATATTGGCGGAATTTCCGGTAACCACCTCGTTACCATCCGGATCGGTAGTAGTGGTGCTTTGTTCGGCGGCACTTCCCGAAAAATCCCCCATAACCGGAAAGGCGGGTCCACCCTTTACGGTAATTGACCAGCCGGAAATATCCGGTCCGGCCGCAGAAGCGGATAAAGAAGAAATGCAGAGTGAGATGAGAACTAACCTTACTTTCATGGTGGGAGAGGGTGACTAGTGGAAAGGATTCGGATCAGGTCTCGTCGTCTCCGATTCCAAGTTGGATCCGGACTTCTGGAAACTCATCGAGCTCAGCCATAAACTCATCGGTATCGAAGTCTGCCACAACAAAATCGCCAAACTCAAAAGTAGGAGTTTTGGTCTGACCGCTGATTTCGACCATCTGCATCATTGCATCGCTCTCTCGGTTGACGTCCTTAACCGTGAGATCGACCCCGTGTTGATCGAAGAACACAAGCGCTTCCTTGCACCATGGGCATCCCGCTTTGATATACAGCACTGGTTTTTCCTTCATGGTTTGTGGATAGTGCGTCAGATGAGGTTTTGCCAGAACCATTTTCTTGGTCAACCTCACCTGCGCTTGCCAAACAACGGCTTCAAAGTCCATTCCTACGTTGATCCAGAAAATGGCAAGTCCCGACTCAATCTATATCCGAGGCGCTCGGCAGCACAACTTGAAGAATTTCGATGTCGAGATTCCGAGGGGTAAGATCACGGTGGTGACAGGTGTCAGTGGCTCCGGGAAGTCCTCACTGGCCTTTGATACACTCTATGGAGAAGGGTATCGAAAATACATGGAAAGCCTTTCTCCGAAGGCGAGACAGTTGCTGGATCAGGTGGACCGCCCAGAGGTGGACTTCATCGAAGGGCTTTCACCCGTCATCGCGATTGAGCAATTGACGGGTCATGGTATCAACCCTCGAAGCACAGTGGCCTCCATATCGGAGGTGTTGGATTTTGCGAGAGTTCTCTGGTCGGTGGCGGGCGTTCCATTCTGTCCCAAAGACGGTGGGAGGGTTTCCCGGCGTTCTATCGATGATTGCCTTGATCGTTTGTTTGAGGAGCCGGAAGGGAGCCGTATCCAAATCTTCGCTCCAAAGATGGTAGCGAAGCCATCCGTCATCCGTGAAGAAATGGAGTCCTTGCGGCACAAGGGTTTCACCCGGGTGCGCATTGACGGACGGATTGCAGGTCTTGAGGAAAAAGGCCTGATTGACCGATCGAGGAAGGAACAAGAGCTGGAACTACTGATTGACCGAATCGTTCTTCGACCAGACCAGAGAGGTAGAATCGCTGATTCGCTAGAGTTGGCTTTTTCCGAAGGTGGAGATCGAGCGGTTATTCTCAGTCAGGCAACAAAGGAAGAGGCTTCGAGGGAGATTTTGCTGAGCCAAGCTCATGCTTGCGAGATTTGCGGGACTACTTATCCCGCTCCCAATCCCAGACTTTTCTCATGGAATAATCCGGATGGGGCTTGTCCGGAATGTGGCGGTCTCGGAGAAATTCTCCAATTTGACGAGGACCTCCTGATTCCGGATCCATCTTTATCGGTAAAGAAGGGTGCGATCAAACCGTGGCGTATTGGTTCGAAACGGATGATTATCCGAAGAAATGCCCTTTTGCGCCAGCTAGCTGAACAGCTTCCTTTCGATCCTACAACACCCTGGCAAGAACTCGACGATGGTACGCGGGATTTGATTGTTCATGGGTCGGGAGAAAAGGAATTTCTATTTAAGCTTGGACCGGGAAACCGCAAAGCGCAGGAGTTCCCATTTCCCGGAGTGCTTCCAGACCTTGACGAGTCTTACCGGACCTCAACGAGCGATGGATTACGTGCTCGCTTGGTCGCCTACCAGCGCAAGCTTCCCTGTCCTTCGTGTGGCGGAGCAAGGCTCGGCGCCTACCCACGGTCCATTCTCGTCGCAGGGGTTTCTCTACCTCAATTTCTCTCCCATTCAATTTCTTCTGCCCTGAAGCTCGTCGATGGTAGTTTCCGCGCACAGGCTGGCGATGAAGTCGAGGAGGCATTGGAGGGTCTGGCTCACCGGTTACGTTTCCTCGAAGAGGTTGGGTTGGGATACCTAACACTTGACCGGCCTTTTCACACTTTGAGTGGGGGTGAAGCGCAACGAGCGCGCCTCGCGACCCAGCTCGGAATGGGATTGGTTGGCGTCATCTACGTATTGGATGAGCCGAGCATCGGTCTTCATTCGAACGATATTCAAAGACTGATCAGAAACCTTCAGAAGCTCCGGGACCGTGGCAATACAGTAGTGGTCGTCGAACACTCTTCCGAGATGATTCAGGTCGCCGATCACCTGATCGAATTGGGCCCTGGGGCCGGATCGGTTGGAGGTAAACTGGTTTACTCCGGGAGCCCTAAAGCCATTCCACCTGATAGCGAAAGTCGGACAGCAGCCTATCTTTCAGGAAAGGAAAGCCTTGTGGATCTGCGTTTGCCGAAAAGAAAGACCGCAGACGCGATCCAGGTGAGAGAGGCTGCGGAACACAACCTCAAGAACATTACAGTGAATTTTCCTGTGGGACTGGTCTCAGCGATTTGCGGAGTCTCGGGTTCGGGAAAAAGCACGTTGGTTCATGATGTTCTTGGTGCTGCGGCCGCGAGGAAACTCAATCGGGCGAAATCCATTCCGGGCGTGCATAAAGGAATCTCCGGATGGGAAAGTTTCGACTCTGTGGTGCAAGTCGACCAGTCCCCAATCGGAAGAAGTCCTCGTTCGAATCCAGCTACGTTTGCCGGAATATTCTCCATTTTAAGGTCTTTGTTTTCCAAGACTCCCTTGGCAAAAGTGCGCGGCTACACTCCGGGAAGGTTTAGTTTTAATGTGCCCGGTGGCCGTTGCGAGCGGTGCAAAGGGGATGGACTCATTCGGCTCGATATGCAGTTCATGAGCGACGTCTTTGTAGAATGTCCAAGCTGTCAGGGCAAACGGTACAATCGGGAAACTCTAGAAGTCAGGTATCGGGGCCTCAATATCGCGGAGGTTCTTGAGCTGACCATAGAGGAGGCTCGGGACGCACTCAGTCGAAATCCAGCGATTCTCGCGAAACTGGATCTGCTGATTGAGGTGGGTCTTGGATATCTTCAACTTGGGCAGTCAGCTACCACTTTGTCGGGAGGAGAGGCCCAGCGCCTCAAGCTCGCAACGGAGCTGAGCCGACGGGAACAGGGACGCACTCTTTATCTTCTGGATGAACCAACTACTGGCTTGCACTGGGATGACATTGCTCGACTCATCGAGGTAGTCTACCGGCTAAGGGATGCCGGAAATACAATCCTCATCATCGAACACGATCTCGACGTCATTCAACTAGCAGACTGGGTAGTAGAGCTCGGTCCGGGTGGCGGGGATGAGGGAGGAGAATTGATCTACGCCGGTCCCCCGGAAAAATGGTCTAAGGCGGCGAATTCTCCAACACTGCAGGCTCTCAAAGATACGGGACGGAGTCTGCCGGGCTAAGTTTAATGGTGGCGTCGGAACAAAGTTCCGAGGATAGCTTCAGTTCCATACCGCGGTTCAAAGAACCGAGGTCACGGTGTTTACAGTGAGTTCTCGAAGGACGACGGGTGGGAGTGGATTGCTAAAAGAGAAGAAAAGTCGACCTGAACCACTTGCGGATCCGGATTTCGATTCGGAGAGGGCTTTGATTTACGCCTGCTTATCGTAAAGATCCCGATAGAGTGCGCATTCAGCGTAAACCTTATCGTGAGGACCGTCGGCGATAATTTTGCCGTTCTCGAATACCAGTATTCGCCCGGCACTGCGAATTGTGCTGAATCGGTGGGCAATTACGATCGCGGTCTTTCCGGGAAGAAGGCGATCCAAGGCTTTCTGGATCTTTTGCTCGCTTTCCGAGTCAAGGGCTGAGGTAGCCTCATCCAGAATGAGAATAGGGGCGTTCCTAAGAAACGCTCTGGCAAGGGCTATTCTCTGCTTCTGTCCACCGGAAAGACGGGTGCCTTTTTCCCCCACTACGGTGTCGTAGCCATTCTCAAGCTCGGCAATAAACTCGTCGGCAAACGCATTCCGGGCCGCCTCTTCAATCTCCTCCTGGGTGGCGTCTTGTCTTCCGATTCGGATGTTTTCGCCGATGGTATCGTTGAAGAGCACAGGATCCTGGGAAACGAGTGCGATAGACTCATAGAGTTCCGCCTTCGCAATTTTTCGGAGGTCACTCCCACCGATGCGGATGGTTCCCTCGTTTACATCATAGAAACGGCTCACCAAATTGGCGAAAGTCGACTTGCCGGCACCACTAGGTCCGACAAGGGCAACTACCTGCCCACCGGGAATTTGGAGATCAATCTTTTCGAGAGTGGGTGTGTCCTGATAGGAGAAGCTCACGTCTTCAAAGTCAATCTGCCCATCGCCAGCCACAAACTTCTCCGGATTCTCCGGGTCCGGAACGGAAGTAGGAGAGTTGAGAATGTATTCGATCCTCTCCAACGAGGCCGTGGCCTGTCGCATCTTACTGTGAATCATTCCGAGTTTCTTGATCGGATCGTACGACATGTAGAGGGCGAAGATAAGAGGGACGACCTGCTCTAGAGTAACTCCCCGTTTGGCGGCGTAGAAAATCGCGATGGCGATTCCGACGGCTGAAATGAATTCAATACTGGGAGTAAGCACATGACCATATTTCACTACCTTCATCTGGTGCTTGAAGAGCTTCCGAACCGATTGAAAGAATCGCATTTCCTCCCGCTCCTTCAGGTTGAAGGCCCTCACTTCACGAGGCGCCGACAAGTTCTCGCTCAAGATTCCTGTGAGGTCCCCAGCTTCATCCTGCATTAACCGCGCTTTTTTTAGCATTTTTCGGCCGACATACCGAATCGGTAAGACTGCGATCGGAATGGTGAGAAGGCATAACAAAATGAATGCTAGGTCGTTTTGTCGTAGTGACAGAAATAACAGTGCACCCATCGCGCCAATGAAGGTGACGGGTTGCTTGATGAGATCGTTGGCAACGAAAATGATCCCATTCTGAAGCTGGGTGGTGTCCACCACAACGCGGCTGACCAGTTCACCTGTTTGGTTTTTCTGGAAGAAGGAAAGAGGAAGAACCTGCAGCTTGGAAAATATCCGGCACCGGATCGTTTCGAGCACCCGAACCCCGCAGTAGTTGATCCAGTAGACGTTGGTGAAACCGGCAATTCCTCTCACGCCAAAGGAAAGTGGCAATGCTGCCACCGCGAGAAAGAGCATCCATACATCTCCGTCAGGGTCTTCAGACCAACCGAGCTCTTTCCGCTGCTCCGGGGTCAAAATCTTATCCATCTCTTCGGTGAGTGCAGCCATTTGTTCCCCACTCAACTCCTCCCTGACCTCTTCAGAGAAATGAGCGAATTCAGCTTGATTGAAGATTTTTGGAAAAACGACGCTGCTGACGAACGGCAAGCCAAACCCACTCGCGAGCCCGTAAATGATCCCAGCAACAACGGCTCCCATGAATTGCCACTTCACAGGCGCCAGCATCTTGAGGTATGGCCAAAAGCGTTTCAAATTGGCGTGATCTTCGCCTGCTCGCGGTAATCCGTAAAGACCGAAACTGCGAGGGAAGGGTGGGCCGCTCCCTTGGGGAAGCTCTTCAACAAGGCAAGTTTTTGTCGGTCCTACATTCCCAGTGGGGCGCGATCAATCATCATCGGATCTTCAATATTCTCTTCAGCGGCCTCGTTAGAGAGATCAATTTCTGCTGCCAGAGGGTCAGCATCTTCGTCCCCATCAAGCACTTGCGCTACCGGACCTACTTCGGGACCGGATTCTTCCCAGTCAGGGCTGCTGTAGCAACCTGCGAACAGAAGTGACGCGAAAATAAAAGGAAGTGTAAGATAGTGTTTCATAGTCAATAGCTGTTGTTCGAACAAGGTATATTGTAGTTGAAATTCCGATACCTACTCATGGGACAATTTGCTCGTGCTCTCAACTCTTGCTCCTCCCTGAGCGGAAGCTCTTGCCCGCAGCCGAAGTGCCTGAAGACGAATGAAGCCTGAAGCATCGTCGGGATTGTAGTCACTCGCCACTCCTTCCATGGAGGCGACCTCCGCGTCGTAAAGAGAGTAGGGCGACTTTCGTCCGACCGTTGTGATCGAACCTTTATACAACTTGAGCCTCGCCGTGCCAGTCACCATTCGTTGACTCTCGTCAATGAAAGCCTGCAAAGCCTCCCGTTCTGGCGCGTACCAGAATCCATAATACACGAGATCCGCGTAGCGTGGCATCAGCGTGTCGCGGAGATGCGAAAGATCGCGGTCTAGGGTGAGGCTTTCCACCTGACGTCTTGCATGGAGAAGAAGAGTTCCACCAGGAGTTTCGTAAACGCCCCGGCTCTTCATTCCGACAAATCGATTCTCGACCAAGTCCACGCGTCCGATACCGTGCTGGCCAGCGATTGAGTTCAGCGCCTTTAAAGCCCCCGCAGGGTCCAACTTTTTGCCGTCGACGGAAACGCAATCACCCTTCTCAAACTCGAGTTCTAGGTATCGTGGTTCATCGGGGGCAATTTCCGGATCGACGGAAAGTTTATACATCTCCCGGTTTTCAACGGTCGTTGGATCAAACCAAGGATCCTCGAGAATCCCGGCCTCGTAGGAGATATGGAGGAGATTCCGGTCCATCGAATACGGCTTTTCAGCACTTGCTTCGACTGGGATGTTATTTTCCCGACAATAGTCGATCATCTCTTTCCGCCCAGGAAAAGTCTTTCGGAAATTCCTATCCCTCCAGGGTGAAATGATTCGTAGATCTGGAGCCAATGCCGCGTAAGTCAGCTCGAATCGGCACTGATCGTTACCCTTCCCGGTGGCACCATGGGCTACGGCATCTGCGGCTTCCTGCCGGGCGATTTCAATTTGGGCTTTTGCAATGAGAGGGCGGGCAATTGAAGTTCCGAGGTAATATTGCCCCTCGTAAAGGGTATTCGCTCGAAACATCGGATAGATAAAATCGCTGGCAAACTCATCGACCAAATCGACCGTGTAATGAGTCGAGGCACCGGTCGCCTTCGCCTTCTCTGCCAAGCCATCCAGTTCTTCCTCTTGGCCTACATCCGCCGCGAAGGTGACGATTTCTGTATTGTATTCCTGCTTGAGCCAATGAACCAGGACGGAGGTGTCGAGACCTCCAGAATAGGCGAGCACAATCTTCATGAAAGTGAGTTTCAGAGGGCATTGACGCTTGTAAAGCGGAAAGCAGGTGGAATGATCCGATTTTGGTGAGTTCCGAGAGTCTAACTTCTGCTTCCAGCAAACCGAAAGCTTCCAGTAGTGCTTCCAAATCCTCGGGCAACCGCTTTCGATCCTTCTCTGCAAAAGGGGATCTCTTTGGAGGAGTAACGACCGCGATCGTTTCACTACCGATGGCTCTCGCATTCGGAGTCGCCTCCGGAGCAGGGGCAGAAGCGGGGCTATACGGGGCTGTTTGCGTCGGATTGTTCGCAGCCATTTTCGGAGGCACCCGAACCCTCATTTCGGAGCCCACAGGTCCCATGACGGTGGTCATGACAGCCGTGGTTGCCTCGCTTGTTGCCGCCAATCCAGAGAGGGGACTGGAATCGGCCTTTGCGGTAGTCCTAGTCGCGGGCCTAACCCAGCTCGTCTTCGGGCTGCTTCGTTTAGGGCGCTACGTTACGCTCATGCCCTACAGCGTGATTTCGGGATTCATGTCCGGAATCGGGATTTTACTGATTCTAATTCAAATCGCGCCGTTGGTCGGAGTGTCTTCTCCCTCTGGGGGAGCAATATCCGTGGTAAAGTCTCTGCCGAAAATTGTCGAAGGAGCCCGCTGGCAGGAGTGTGTGATTGCTTTGGTCGGCCTGATTATCCTCTTTCGGATGCCTTCCCGCTGGAAACGTTATTGCCCTCCGCATCTTGTCGCTTTGGTCGTCGGAACCGGAGCAGCGCTTCTCTTTTTCTCAGGAGATGATTTAAGAAGAATTGGAGAGATCCCAATGGGTCTTCCCGATCTGAGAATCCCGTTCTTTGCTCCCGAACATCTGAGAACCATTCTGGTCGAGGGTATTATTCTCGGTATCTTAGGGTGCGTCGACACGCTTCTGACGGCGATGATCGCCGACAGTTTGACTCGGGATCAACACGATTCGGATCGTGAGCTGAGGGGGCAGGGCGTGGGAAACATCGTGTCGAGTCTGTTTGGAGGGCTTCCGGGCGCTGGCGCAACCATGGGAACGGTGGTGAACATAAAAGTAGGGGCAAGGTCTCCGATAGCCGCTATTTTGAGGGCGGCGATTCTCCTTTCGATCATCCTATTTTTGGGACCTTATCTGTCGGTCGTTCCTATGGCGATACTGGCAGCGATCGCCGTTAAGGTCGGATTCGACATTTTGGATTGGAGCTTCCTGAAGCGCGCCCATCAAGTCTCCAGGAGTGCATCAGTCATTATGTACACGGTCATGGCGTTGACCGTATTCGTGGATCTAATCTTTGCGGTTGGTTTTGGGGTCTTTGTCGCAAACGTTTTAACGATCGACCGCCTATCCCGAATCCAGTCGGAAAAAGGTATTCGGACGATCGACCCGACCGATGCCGATATCCCTATGACTCCGGAGGAGAGGGCACTCTTTGAGGAAGGAAAGGGCGGGATCATTTTATTACACCTGAGTGGCCCTATGATCTTTGGTGTCGCTAAAGCTCTCGCCCGTGAACACGAAGCACTAGGTCGAGCAAGAGCCCTGATTGTCGATCTCTTGGATGTTCCTCTTCTGTCAACCACAGTGGCGCTTGCGATTGAAAACGTGGTTCGAGATGCCCGCGAAGCCGGAGTCGACGTCTATGTCTGCACAGCACCGGGAGATACAAGAACTCGGTTAGAGCAAATTGAGCGATCAGGAAAAGAGCGGCTGCGGTTCTGCGAATCGCGGAAACAGGCTCTCGAGGCTGCGGTTGAAGGGAGGGAGCCGATAAGCGAATCGTTCAACGATGGGAAAGCGGAGAACACACGGTCGCCTGAGATCGTTGGTGACGAGGCGAGTGAGGGAGATGATTGGAAATAAAACCCAGAAGCCAAGCGAGTGGGGTTTTACACGATCAGGCGCAAAAACTTTAATTAGACATAATGTTTATTGTGCGCATAAAGGCGATCGGTGTTCGAGCTTGATACACAAGCGTTAGTTCGATCATGAAACTCCCAATTGCATCGTCACTTCTCGTTCTTCTTCTTTTTTCTGCGTCTCAAGCGGCGTCGGTTGATGCGGGTCAGCTCGAAACGACCAGTCGTTCTGACATCCTTGATCGTTACTACGACGATATCCGTGACCTTCCGTTTAACTACCGCAATGTGGGGTCTGTGCTTGAGGCGATTGCCTACCTACAACTACGGGAAGAGTTTCCACCGCCAGATTTCATAGTGCTGGCAAACCTCGTCTATTGGGATGGAAACGGTAGAACTTTGGGTGAAATCGACCTCTTAGTCATCAATGTTGCTGAGAATCGGGTGCAGATTGTTTACGAGGTAAAAATGACAGCGTCCCCAGTTTACGCGGGTCGAATCGCTAGACGTCAGCTCAGACGCCTTCAGGCAGCTCTTCTAGACGAGTCAGTCGCTGGTTTCTCCGACTCGTTTCCGGACTACTCGGTGGAAGCCACTCTTTTCGACACGGATACCGAATATAGGCTGCTTGGTGGAACCGAGACGATCGAGTTTGACTGGGATCGTAGCCTCGACCTAACCCGTGAAGAAGGTGATTTCCTGCAGGAGCGGATTTTAGGTCGGTAGCGTTCTCGTGGGATGTCCGTTACTCTGCGGGACCCCAGCGTTTGGTGAAGGGAAAATAGATGAATAAAGCTTTTCCGATCACTGCATCCTCGTCAAAGCTTCCCCAGTAACGGCTATCCAAGCTGTTATTGGAGTTGTCACCGAGGGCGAAAAACTGGTCTTCCGGAATCTCATAGGTCGTTCCTGGGGTTAGGTAATCCATATTCGGACCATCATTTACATAGCCCCTGTATCCATCAATCTGCTCGGCGTTCTTTTCAAATGCGACATTCCCTCTTGCCACTTCCCCATCGATTAGAAGTGCCGGAGGTTCAATCGCGAGAACGTCTCCTTCTGTGCCAGCTAACCGCTTGATGTAATATTTCTCACCAAGTGGACTTCTTGGGTAATCGATTGAGTTAGTCCGGAAGACAATTGGGTCGCCTACCTTGGGAGCAAAAAAGTGGTAGGAGAATCGATCGACGAACAAGGCATCCCCGCTCAGTACATCGAAGTCGAGCACCGTATCTCCGGACTGAAAGGTTCCGCCAGCCACTGTCACCGAACCCATGCGAGCATTTTGACGACTGAATCCACCGTTTGCCTGCTGGGCTTCGACTACCTCCGACCAAGAATTGTAGTCTGGGAAGTAGCGGTCGATGAGCATTGAATCCGCGTCAAAATCGATAGGCACATCAAACGAGACGGGTTGGTTTCCAACATATAAAAAGTACCGCTTTAGCTTCGTTGGGACGAATATCCACTTCTTTCCGTCGACCACTTCGAAGGCAGCCCTTGGCCCTTGATTGATGAACAACGGTATGCGCAGGGCTCCGTTGGAATCTGCGACAACCTCCTGATTGCGAGCGCCGAAAAGGACGAAACGGAATGGCTTTTCCAAGAGCGAGGGCCCCTCCCCTGCTTCGTATAACTGATGGTACATCCCGCTGTAAGTAGGATACATTGAATTCGTCGGAATTATGAAGGGCTGGAGAAAAAATGCGCGAATCCCCAGAACGATGATCGCCGCTACAAGAAACGTTTCGACATTATCACTGATGAAGGTTTTCGGATAAACCTTTCCACCGTGTTGCCGTAGGACGGAATCCCATTCACCTGCCAATGAAGTAAGCCGTTCGTTGGTTAGATCCTTCTCCGCAGAGACGGCGGAGGCACTTTCCCCGACCTCTTTCAATTGGGCGATTGCAGAAGACCCCAGTTGGTCTTTTCGGTAGTTGATGATCTTTCTCGCCATCTCAGCGAACTCGCCCGCCCGCTTTCGAATCTTCTTTTTCTTGGAGAACATCTACCGTTTTCTGAATTAGTCCTGACTACTGCGCAAGACCTGAACAAAGGCTTCCTGCGGGATTGAAACCGAGCCAATCTGCTTCATGCGCTTTTTTCCTTCCTTCTGTTTTTCAAGGAGTTTCCGTTTTCGAGAAATATCGCCACCGTAACACTTTGCAGTTACATCCTTCCGCATCGCACTCAGTGTCTCACGGGCAACAAACTTGCCGTTTACCGCGGCCTGGATCGCTACTTTGAAGAGCTGACGAGGTAGAAGATCTTTCAATTTCCCGCAAAGAGCTCGTCCGCGGGTTTCCGCCTTTTGCCGGTGAACAATTGATGAAAAGGCCTCGATAGGCTCCGAGTTGACCAAAATCTCCATCCTCACGAGGTCGGACTGTTCATACCCTTCAGGTTCATAATCCATACTCCCATAGCCGTGGGTCAGACTTTTGAGCCGGTCGTTGAAATCAACGAGGATCTCGTTCAGGGGCAGCCTGGCCGTAATCATGACTCGTGACTGGTCAATCGTATCGGTGTGGAGACAGACTCCCCGTTTCTCAGAAATCAAAGCCAGCAGGTCGCCAATGCAATCGTTAGGAGTGTGAATCGTCGCTTGAATCATGGGTTCTTCAATCCACTCAATCTCGGTTGCGTCAGGAAAAAAAACCGGATTGTCCAACTCCATTTCAGTTCCGTCGGTTTTTCGAAGCCGATAGATGACGCTGGGGTAAGTTGAAATAATATCGAGATCGTATTCTCGTCGGATTCGCTCCTGCACGATCTCCATGTGGAGAAGTCCAAGAAAACCACAGCGGAAACCAAATCCAAGAGCTGCAGAACTTTCGCTCTGGAAGACGAAGGCGGCGTCATTGAGTCGCAATTTAGCGACACTTGCCTTCAGTTTCTCGTAGTCCGATGTATCCAGAGGATAAATACCGCTAAAAACCATCGGGCGGACTTCCTTGTATCCAGGAAGCATTTCCTTTGCGAAGTCATCAGTCCGCGTAACGGTGTCTCCCAATTTCACATCTGCCACATCCCGGATTCCCGTCACGATGTAACCGACCCGGCCTCCGGACAGTGAGTCCTCTGCGACCATCTCGGGAGAAAAGCGCCCCACTTCCTTGATCTGAGTCTTTACGCCGGAACCCATAAAAGAAATATTGCTCCCCCTCTTCAGTTCTCCGCTAAACACTCGAACGTAGCAGATCACTCCTTTGAAGCCGTCGTAGACACAGTCAAAAACGAGTGCCCTGGTGCCTTCGCCGTCCAACCATCTTGGACCAGGAACTCGATCGACAACTGCTCGAATGATCTCTGGAATACCAATTCCCGATTTGGCACTCGCCAAAATCGCTTCGTCGGCGGGTATCGCGAGAACATCCTCGATTTGCTCCATGATCCGTTCTGGTTCTGCACTGGGAAGATCCACTTTGTTGATCACCGGTATCAGCTCGAGACCCTGAGCTACCGCGAGGTGCGCATTTGCCACTGTCTGCGCCTCGATTCCCTGGGCTGCATCGATTAGAAGTAAGGCTCCTTCGCAGGCTGCGAGACTGCGTGAAACTTCGTAGGAGAAATCTACATGCCCCGGAGTGTCGATGAGATTGAAGAGAAAGTCATCGCCGTTGTCTTGATAAACCATCGAAACGGGGTGGCTTTTAATCGTGATCCCCCGTTCCCGTTCTAAATCCATCGAATCGAGGAGTTGCTCCTTCATATTCCGCTGGTCGACCGTTTGGGTCAGTTCGAGCAGCCGATCCGAGAGCGTAGTCTTCCCATGGTCGACGTGCGCAATGATGCAAAAATTCCGAATCGAGTCAGTCGGGCGCATAGGAGTTTAGGTCTTAGACAAAGAGCCGGGATGGAAATTCATTCGACGGAGAAATCATCGACTTCCGCGAAAGATCTTGATGACCAGGAACGGTCAGTTCTCCGGATCAATCCAGCGATAATTTTACCAGGGCCGCATTCCACGAGCTCGATCGGTTCCGACTGCTCTCCCGCCATCGACCGCATACAGTCCTCAAAAAGCACGGGAGAAACCACCTGAGCCACAAGACCTTTCCGGATGTCCTGAGGGGTAGAAACCCGGCCACCGGATACATTGGCGTAAAATGGACAGAAGGGTTCTCCAATTTCGGCACTTTCTACGTAGGGAGCGAACTCATCCCGGGCACTCTCCATCAGACTGCTGTGGTAAGCGCCGGCAACGACCAATTCCTTCACAAGTTTGAATCCCTTGTCTTTTCCAAGGGCAACGGCGGCGACAATTCTATCTTTCTCTCCTGAAATCACGATCTGGCCCGGGCAGTTCAAATTCGCCATTTCCACGTCGCACTCCTCGCACAGCGCGGAGACTTCCTCGCGGCTTCCCCCGATCACGCTTGCCATACTACCATGGGTTTTCTCGCAGGCCTCTTGCATTAAACGTCCCCGCTCTGCCACCAGACGCAGACCCGTTTCAAAATCCATGGCGCCACCGACCGTTAGAGCCGTAAGCTCTCCAAGCGAAAGACCGGAAACCGCCGCAGGACCGTGGATGACTCCCTTCTCCAAAAGAAGTTCGTAGAGGATAATCCCATGAACAAAAAGCGCGGGTTGGCAGACACGGGTTTCAGTCAATTCCTCCGCAGGGCCTTCAAACATGATCCGTGAAAGCTTCCACCCCAGGAGATCATCTGCAGCGTTAAGCCTCTCCTGCACCAGGGGTGATTCTTCGAGCAGAGACATGCCCATGCCCACCTCCTGAGCACCCTGACCTGAAAAAAGAACGCCGGGTCTGAATTTATCCATTCACTGTTTCAGCTTACAAGACCGCCCGTACTCAAGAAGATTCCTTTCAGGTTCATCTCAAGCTGCTTCGGGTTCGGCGAGAAAGCCATTGCACTTTCCTTTGAAACCGATCCCTCGTTCACCAAACGATAAAGATCCCAATTGAGGGTATTCGAACCGCTGTCTTTTCCTGCCTCAATCGCTGAAGCGAGCTTTTCAAACTTTCCGAGCTCAATGACTTTTTTCACGGATGGATCGACCACCATAACCTCTTTAGCGGGCATCCGTCCGTCTCCCAGGATATTGGGAATCAGCTTCTGGACGATTGTGCATCGCAAGGCCTCAGCAATCTGGCGTTTCATGAGTTCCTGCTGCTCGGCCGGAAAGAACTCAAAGAGACGCCGAACCGCCTGCTGAGAGTGTGCTGCGTGTAACGTAGACAAAACTAGATGCCCGGTTTCTGCTGCGCGAAGGGCAGTTTCAAAAGTCGCCTTGTCCCGCATTTCTCCAATCAGGATAATATCCGGATCCTGTCGCAGAACCGCACGCAATCCACTATCGAAAGAGTGGATATCTATTCCAATTTCTCGCTGGTTAATGAGCGACTTGTCGTCCGTGTAGGTGTATTCAATCGGATCTTCGAGGGTTACTATGTGCTTTTTGTCCTCCTTGTTGATCAGGTCGATCATCGCTGCCAGCGTAGAGCTTTTTCCGGACCCGGTGGCCCCACAGACTAGAACGATCCCATCTTTCAGTTTGCAAAGGTCACGGAAAAGCTCGGGCTCGTGGTTCAGACTCTCCAAGGTCGGCGGACTATCGTTCACCAGACGGAAAACCAATCCAGGAAGGGTGCGCTGGAGAAAACCGTTGACCCGGAAACGGCCGACATCCTCCAAACGGTAGGCATAATCCACTTGAAATTCCTTCTCCCACTGATCCCGAAAAATCCCGACCGCAGTCTTCTCGATAAAGAAACGAATCTTTTCTGGTTCGAGTGGATTTTGGCCTTCCAATTCGCTGAGCTGCCCCCGGCAGCGGATCACCGGCACTTTTGATGCCTTCAGGTGTATATCACTTGCCCCTAACCGGACCGCATGCGCCAGAATAGAATGGATGGCGTCAATTGCGTGCGAACCATCAGTGCTGCCATGTGCTCCCATAGAGAAAAAGATGAACACGGAGAAAGCTTATGTCGAGTTTGCTTCCGGCTCGACCTTCGCAGCGTCGAAAAACACGAAACGGAATTGGCTCGCCAACGACCTCTCACAGTGAGCGTTTTAAGCAAAAGAGATCTCACTAGAATCCAGGAATAAAACAACTCGACTACCGTAGGTGAGAGAAGGGACTTTTGGCATCAAAACCTCGATAATTGATTTCGACTGAAAGTGTCGAACTTTAGTCTCAGGGTGGGGATAATAGACCAACCCGTGGTAGCAGACGGTCTCAAAATTCAGAACACAGTCTAAGAAGGAAAATGTTTCGGGAGGAACATCGGATACCCATTGCACACGATCCAAAGTGACCTTGGGTCTGATTTCGGACACTTGTTGAGGGGAAATGGAAACATTGATTGTTCCAGGAAAAAAACGCCCAACATCGACCCCTCGCGCTCTAAAAAAAGGAGTCTGTAGCGCAATTGTTCCTGCCGGGTAAGGAGAATCCTCTGCATTTCCTGAGGCGACGCGATGACCCCTCACGACTACACCACTTACCTCAACTTTTTCCACCGTCGAACCCATTCTGAAACCCGAAACCAATCCCCACCTTACTCACCCTTTTTTGGTGACACCACAATCGGAAAGTGCCTAGGAATAGGAGCACATGGCAGACGGTACAACTATCTTTCGTGGGGTGCAGACAGCCCTCGCCACCCCGATGCTTGATGGCAAAGTGTCCTGGGCGGATCTGGAAAAGCTGGTAGCTGCGCAGATGGAAGCCGGTGTGACCGGTCTGGTTGCTGTGGGAACGACGGGTGAATCTCCAACCTTAACTACCGATGAACACATCGGTGTGATCCAAAAGGTGCGGGAGCTTTCAGGAGGAAAGGTTCCTGTAATCGCGGGAACGGGATCGAATTCGACGGCCGAGGCGCTCCACCTGTCAAAGGAGGCGGAGAATGTGGGAGCCGATGCACTTTTGCTGGTCGCACCGTATTACAACAAACCGAATCAGGAGGGACTTTTTCTTCATTTCTCTGCAATTGCCGAAGCCACGAGTATTCCAATCTTGCTCTATTCAATTCCTTCCCGTTGTGGGATTGAGATCGGGGTCGAGACGGTCGTTCGTCTTCGGGAAAAGTATCCCTTGGTATGCGGAATCAAGGAGGCCGGTGGTTCTTGTGATCGGGTGATTTCCCTCGTAAGTGCTCTTGACGATCAGTTTGCCGTAACGAGTGGTGACGACGGACTGACCCTTCCGTTTCTTTCTTTGGGTGCTACCGGTGTCGTCAGCGTTGCCTCCAATGCGTTCCCCGCAGAGTTGATCGAAATGGTGGACTCGTTTTCCAACAACCCGGAAAAGGCCAACAGGATTTTTCGCCGCTTTGCGCCTCTGTTTAGCGCACTTTTTGTCGAGCCAAACCCGGTTCCGGTAAAGTTCGTCCTTCGGGAAATGGGACTGCTCCAGAGTGCTGAAGTTCGTCTGCCTTTGGCTCCTATTTCCAGTGAAACCGAGGAATTGCTTCGCTCGCTTCTTGCGGAGATTGAATGATTTGGCTCTACCGCCTACTCTTTCCCTTCGCGCTGATCGTAGGCCTGCCTTTCTACCTGAAGCGAATCCTCAAACGCGGAGGTTACGGAGAGAGATTCGCCGATCGCCTGGGATTCCCCCCCTCCTTCAATCGGAAAGAAGGTGGTAGAGTCGTTTGGATCCAAGCGGTTAGTGTCGGTGAAATTTTGGCGATTCAGCCAGTAATCAAACTCCTCAAAGAGAGAAACCAGAATCTTCAGGTAGTCCTTACTACGACCACGAGCACCGGTTTCGCAATTGCCCGTGAGAAGAACATTGGAGCCGATTTTCTTGCCTACTTTCCGGTGGATCTCTGGCCGGTGAGTGCAAAAGTTTGGAAGCGGTTCCGACCCGATCTTTGCATCCTCATGGAAGGCGAGCTTTGGCCGGAGCACCTCCATCAGGCAAAAAAGAGAGGCGTCCCGGTCTATCTGATCAACGCGCGGTTGTCGGACAGATCCTTCCGGCGTTATCAGAAGGCAGGAAGCCTCGGACGATTTCCTTTTCGAGGAGTCACCAAGGTATGTGCCGGCTCAAAGGAGGATGCTGAGCGTTTTGATGAGCTCCTCGAGGGCACGATTCCAGTTGAGGTCTTTGGAAACCTGAAATTCGACGTCGATGTGATTGAGCTTCCGAATCCCGAAAAGCGACTCTCTGAACTAAGAGAGCTCGGTCTCGTATCGGAGCTGTCGGTCAAGCCTCCGTTGATTCTCCTTGGTTCGTCGACGTGGCCGGGTGAGGCGACTCCGTTGGTCAAAGCCTACCAGGTTCTTGCGAGCAGAGGGCTCGATTTACGACTCGTCATCGTGCCGCGTCATGCTGAGAAAAGGGCCGGGGTAATCGCGGAGATCGAGAACCTCGGACTGTCTGCGTCCGTCCGCAGCGTAGATGGCCCTTGTAAAAGTGGGGACCGAGTCTATCTTGCTGATACGACCGGAGAGCTACAGAGCTTTACTGCGTTGTCGGATCTTGTTTTTGTCGGGAAAAGCTTGCCACCTAGTGACGGTGGCCAAACTCCCATTGAAGCTGCTGCCCTAGGCAAACCGATCGTATACGGTCCCCAAATGACAAATTTTAAAGCTGCTTGTAGCGGTTTGGAGAAGCGAGGCGGAGCACTTCGCGCGGAGGATGAAGGTGAGGTGGAGACCACTCTGGTTGAACTAGCACTCAATCCCGAGAAACGTGCGTCTATGTCTGCCGCATCCCTTGCCTGGCACCGAGAGAACCGCGGTTCAGTCGAGCGGACGGCCAATCTGATTCTAAAACAATTAGGGGCTATAAATTAGCTCCAAACGGCTCGAAGCCTCGTTCCTCTTCTCCGAAAAACCAATGCAAAACTCCTTCTCGGGGGTTGAAGTCCCGAAACTCCTCGTACAATCTCCACCGCTTACTTTATTTGGAGCGTATTCCCTATGACCAAAAACACGGAAGAAGACACAAAGGAAACTGTGGAGGAACCACTCCCAGAAGGTGAGCCAACACCCATAGATCATGAGGAGTTTTCGGAAGATTCTGAACCAGAAACTGACGAATCTCCGGAAAGTGCTCTCCTCAAACGACTCGACGAGGCTGAGGAAAAGGCTAAGGAAAACCAGGAGAAATATCTGCGGAGCGTTGCGGATTTAGATAATTTTCGCCGTCGGACAGCTCGGGAGCGGGATGAGCTGCGGGACTTTGCGGTTGGCTCGGTTGTGGAGGACCTACTCCCAGCGATGGACAACCTTCGACTTGGCCTGGAAGCGGCAGACAACCACCCAGAGGCGAAGGATGTGGCCTATGGTTTTCAGATGGTTGCGGACCAACTCAAAAAGACCCTCGAGGGTTACGGGTTGAAGGAGAGCACTCCTACTGGGGAGGATTTTGATCCAAACCTCCATGACTGTATGGCCCACGAAGCACACGAAGAAGTTCCCGAGGGAAAGGTGATCAAGACCGTTCGTCCGGGTTATACTTTAAAGAAAAGACTTTTGCGTGCCGCTTCAGTGATTGTTTCTAGCGGTTCGCCATCCGAAGAGGATGGTGGAGCGGATTCTTCGGCTGAGGAGAGTTAAGGGAATGGCCAAGGAAGACTACTACCATCTTTTGGGTGTCGAAAAGAATGCGTCGGCTGACGAGATCAAGAAGGCCTATCGGAAAATGGCGGTGAAATGGCACCCCGACAAAAATCCGGATAACCCAGAGGCAGAAGCGAAGTTCAAGGAAATCTCAGAAGCTTACGAGGTCCTCAAGGATCCTGAGAAAAAGGCCGCCTACGACCGCTATGGCCATGCCGCCTTTGCTCAAGGTGGTGTGGGCGCTGGTCGAGCCGGAGGTGCTGGAGGTGGATTTCATGACCCATTTGACATTTTCCGGGAAGTTTTTGGAGGAGGTTCAGGACGTTCAGGCGGCGGCGGAGGCATTTTTGAAGACTTCTTTGGAGGTGCTGGAGGCGGTGTATCCGAAAGTGGATTGGAGGGAGCGGATTTACGTTTTGATCTGGAAATTTCGCTTGATGAAGCGGCCTCTGGCATCGAAAAGGAGATTCGCTACCGACGTCCCGTCTCCTGCGCAAAGTGCAACGGCGAAGGTGCGGAACCCGGCTCGGGCCGCAAGACCTGTCCAACCTGTGGGGGCACTGGCCAAGTCAGTTCTTCGAGGGGATTCATTAGCTTTCGGCAGGTCTGCCCGACCTGTAACGGTGAAGGAGTTGTCATCGAGAAACCCTGCGCGACCTGTAGCGGAGAAGGTCGGATCACTGAGACCAGCACGCTCAAGGTCAAGATTCCTGCGGGAGTCGATTCAGGATCGCGACTGCGTTCGGCCGGAAAAGGAGAAGCGGGAGTGCGGGGAGGTCAATCCGGCGACCTTTACATCGTGATCCATGTAAAGGACCATGAGTTGTTCGAACGGAGAAACGACAATCTCTACATGGAGCTAAAAATTCCGTTCACCTTAGCGGCTTTGGGTGGCACCCTCGAAGTGCCGACTCTCACAGGCAAGGGTTCGATCAAGATTCCTTCCGGTACCCAGACGGGAACCACTTTCCGCCTCAAAGGCAAAGGGATGCCACACTTACGCGGATCCGGAACCGGTGACCAAATGGTCCAGGTTTCAATCAATGTTCCCAAAAAGTTGAGTGGCGAAGAGAAAGAGGCTCTGGAGGCGTTCGCAAAAGCCTGTGGCGACGACACCGACTCAGAATCGGGAGGTTTCTTTAAGGGAATCTTTAAGTAGAAAAACGGTGACTCAAAATGGTAGGGCGCAGCCTGTGGCAAGCCGGGCATGCACGAAAGAACTACCTCCTACCTGTTATTGGAAAACAGGGAGGCTTGTCGAAGACTGCGCCCTACCAGAGGTCGATTTTCGACTGATTAATTTTAGTTTAGCCCCCCACTTCAATGTTCGACGCTCGACGTTCGAAGTTTCATGAACCCGTCTCTGCCCACTCCCCCTCTCGCCGCCGATCTTGTTGAGAGACGAAAGCGACTGCGTGCGGATGGGAAGACACTGGTTTTTACCAATGGTTGTTTTGACCTCGTCCATCCGGGGCACGTGTCCTACCTGAAGGAAGCGGCTGCTATGGGAGACGAGCTCTGGATCGGAATCAACGGCGATGGGAGTGTCCGTGCTCTAAAAGGCGATAAACGTCCGATCCTTTCTGAGTCTGAGCGTGCTTACCTCCTTCGGGCGTTCTCATTTGTTGCGGAGGTGTTCGTCTTTCCTGAAATGAGACTGACTGAAGAAATTCGAATCATACGACCGGACATTTACGTAAAGGCGGGAGACTACACGCTGGAAAGTTTGGACAAATCGGAACGAGCGGCATTTGAGGAGGTGGGTTCAAGCATCGTCTTCGTTCCTTTTCTCGAAGGATTTAGCACTTCCGCTATGATTGGGCGCATCAAGGAAGCATTTTAGTAGAGCACGTTTGGAATGCCCTAGAAATTTGAGCATGATCAAAATTTTTTCTGTGATCCCCGAGGAATTGGTCCAACCGCTCGAGGATTATTTTTGTGAGGAAATATCTTCGTGGTCGATTGTTCATCCGCGACCAGAGGACGCAGTGACTTTGTGCGGTTATTTTGATGACGAAACAGAAAGTCGCTCTCGTTGGGACTCTCTGCGGAACGAGTTTCCTACTCTACCCAGAGATCCTGAGGTTGAGGTCGTCCAAGATGAGGATTGGATGGAATCCTACAAACATCACCTCAGACCATGGGCCTACGGAAGGTTACAGTGGGTTCCTGAGTGGGAGCGTGAGTCATTTGCGGTGGAGCGAGACCAAGCGGTGGTCTACCTCGACTCGGGTTTGGCGTTTGGAACAGGAAGTCACGAGACCACTCGTTTGTGCGCAGAAGCTCTGGTGGAGTATAGCGAGGCCAAGGGAGTTGAGGGTAAAGTGATCGACGCTGGCTGCGGGAGCGGAGTCCTTGCACTTTCTGCAATCAAATTGGGTTTCGCAGAGGTTTTTGCTTTCGACAATGACCCCGAAGCAATCCGGGTAACGAAGGAGAACGCTACTGCAAACGGTCTTGATGATGACCTTATGGTTGCCGAAGCGGGTATCGAGGACGGCTTGGCGAAACGGAAGTGCACACTCCTTCTCGCCAATATCCAATCCAATGTGCTTTCCGTTTATGCAGACGAATTTACCTCCTCTGTTCAAGATGGGGGTTGGCTCGTACTCAGCGGTATTCTCGCACATGAGGCAGAGAGAGTTGCGTCGGTTTTTCAAGGTGCAGCTGAGCGCAACTGGGGAGAAAAGATCGAATCCATAGTGCGAACGGACGGCGAATGGTCCCTCGTCTTATTCGAGAGGTCCGGCTAAAGAGCGTTGACTGATTTTGCTTTCGAGAGATCGAGGTTGCCGAACACCGAGTAGTGCCTTCCTTTCAAGAACATGAAGGTTTCCTGTCACCCGACGCTTCTTTTTCTCGCCCTAGTTCTCCCGATTTTCACCGCTTGCGGCAGTTCGGACGACACCGCTAAAGCGGTGATTCCAGAGGAGCTCAACGAGTTTGCCGTCGCCACACTGGCTGGTGGTTGTTTCTGGTGTCTGGAAGGTCCGTTTGAAAAAGAGGAGGGTGTGAAAGCGGTGTTCTCGGGCTACACGGGTGGACCGGAAGTTGACCCGAGTTATCAGGATGTGGCTTATGGTCGGACTGGCCACACCGAGGCAGTTCAGGTCTTTTACGATCCCGATGTCATTTCCTACAGTGAAATTCTTGATATCTTCTGGCGTCAGATCAATCCCACCGATCTCAGTGGACAGTTTGCCGACCGTGGTTCTCAGTATCGGCCGGAGATCTTTGTTCAGAATGAGGAAGAGCGGGAGATCGCCGAAGCTTCAAAGATGGCACTGGAAGAAAGCGGCCGATTTGAACGTCCAGTTGTCGTCCCGATTTCGGATTACCAACCCTTCTACCCTGCCGAGATTTACCATCAGGATTATTATCTCAAAAACCCCCTCCACTACGAGCGCTACCGCCGGGGGTCTGGTCGAGCTGGGTTCTTGGAGGAAGTCTGGGGAAGTTAGAGCACTTCAGACTGTTCCGAATCTCTCGAAGAGTTTCTTCCATTCCTGTCGAGCAGTCGCATCGTCGTCCGAATTGATTCTCACCAAGATTACCCGCGCTCCCGGACGAGTCTCTTGAAGCTCGCCTGCTACCTCAGACACCTGATGAACCTCTTTAAACGG
This sequence comes from Verrucomicrobiota bacterium, assembly GCA_038744685.1. NCBI lineage: Bacteria > Pseudomonadati > Verrucomicrobiota > Verrucomicrobiota bacterium. The sequence goes on along the minus strand of JBCDMB010000007.1, from coordinate 9,156 downwards.
AATCTCATGAGCTTCGCAGAGCTTCTGGAAATCCACGCTTTGCGGGGTGAGAAAATACTCTTCGAAAATCTCGGTTTCCGATCGGATTGGAAGCTGACCGAATATCCTCCCTCCCCCATTATCGATCACAATAAAGGTGAGTGATCCATCAGTCCTCGCCGCAGCACGCAACCCACCTACATCGTGGAGAAAGGTTAAGTCTCCAAGAATGGCAAAGGTCGGAATTCCACCTTCTGCTAAACCAGCAGCAGTCGATACCATTCCATCGATTCCGCTTGCCCCTCGGTTCATGAAAAGACGCACCCCATTTGATCGCGAAGAAAACCAAAAACGCTCCGCATCGCGGGCAGGAAGACTGTTCCCAACCAGTATCTGAGAACCTTCGGGCACCGACTGGGAAACGTGGTAATGGAGTTTCCCTTCGAAGTTTCCGGTTCTATTCAGTAGCCAATCAGTCACTACACCTTTCATGGCTTTGTCCGCGGCGATCCAACTGGCTCGAAACTCATTTGAAATGGTTTCATCAGGGAGCTGATTCCACTTCTCGGGAGGCGCTGAAATCCATTCAAAAGGAAGTCGCGAGGGGTCGAGGCCTCCTGGTTCAGGAGAACATTGCCAGCGGGGAACAGGGAACTCTCCAAGAATTTCACGAAGGTTTTTCGCCGTGGGAAGAATACCAATCTGCACTAGAGCTTTTGGGGTCAATTCTCTGGCCTCATCCAAGAGGCCTGAACCAATCAAACCCTCGTATTGGGTGACCACCCTACCCTCGGCACCGGATGAATGACGAAGGGGATTGGAAACATCTGCAAAGATAGGCCATCCGAGGTAGTCACTCAGCGAAAATACAGAGTTCTCCCACTGAATCGAGTCCTGAGGATTCGCTACACCCACAAGAATCCATCCCGGTCCCGAATTCCGAATACGCTCCCAATCCACTTCTGAATGGGGCGACTCAATCTCTTCGTGGGGCTTGTCTGGTATCGCAGGATTGCCGGAATATGCTGGAAGAAAAGGCTCCCGAAACGGCAGATTAAAGTGGGCAGGCCCACGAACATCCCCTGTTACACTCCCCACCCCTTCCACTGCGATTCGGTAAAGTTCATAAGCCCCTTCCAAACCCTGCGGGACGATCGCATCGATCGACCAGAGACAGAACTTTCCAAACAATCCGATTTGATCGATCGTCTGTGCGGATCCGCAGTCTCTCAATTCTGGCGGACGATCAGCCGTAAGCAAAAGTAACGGCACGCCTCGTTCGAATGCCTCGACAACTGCAGGCAAGTAGTTGGCGCATGCGGTTCCGGAAGTGCAGATCAGTGCAACGGGTTTCCTGGTGCTATCAGCTAAGCCAAGAGCAAAGAAGGCCGCGGAACGTTCGTCTAAGATCACTCGAGAACGAACGGGAGAAAAAGTGCGAAGTCCTAAGACAAGTGGCGTCGACCGCGAACCCGGACTGACAACAAAGTCGCGAACGCCGCAGTCAATCAAGCCGCGCAGAAAGGAAAGAGCTTGAGCCGAACTTTCAGAGCCCTCATCCGGAGATATGCTTTCAGCGGTCACGACCAGCTAGCCTGCACTTGCCGTTTTTCTGATCCGTTCTGAAACAATGCAGACTTCAATCCCTAACCGATGCGTATCCGTGTGGCGTTATTAACGGCCTGGGAGTCAAGGGATCGTGCGCCAATCGTCCTCTCCAGTAAGCTTTATCTGTAGATCCTTCATCTCAATAAAAGGGTCGGAGCTCTCTCCCACTGAATAGGACTGATAGACTTGAATCGGGCCAAGATTTGCAGGATCCCGCCAAACAAAAAACCGCCCCTTTTCGGAGTTTCCTTTTCTAAAAGTCCAACCGCGTATGGTTCCGTCTTCGTCGACAAAAAGGTCGTAAGCATCGCCCGGTGTGTAGCCTTCATCCGAAGGCCATAGGGCGGTCACTTGGTTCAACTCGATCTCCGAACCATCGATGGTGGTACTCACCAGACCATGGTCTGTTACCTCCGGCTCCGACCAGACAACGCTGAACGGAAACAGAAGCCAAAAAGAATCGTTGATGAATTGTTGATGAATTTTCTGATCCGCTTCGCTGGAAATGTTGTCGAGTTCGATGACGGCAGTATTTCCTTCAATCGTTCTGGATACTCTGCCTTCTGGGACATTCCACGACCACGAGCGGGATACTGGAGGCTCTTTGGCCACGGAGAAAGTGAACTGAAGTTCGTCCACATTCTGCCAGTCATTGATCCCGTGGGCCTCGGCAAGTTCAGTCGCCGGGTCCCCGAAAGCAACGGCGGAATAGGAAATCAAAAGCAATAGAGGCAGTAAGGATAGGTTTCTAGTCATCGCGGATAAGATGAAACAGGGCCTACCGTCAGAAGCAACAGGACAGTCGTCAAAATTGCGCTCCTACAGCTGTGCCCAAATGCATACCCAGTCGGAGTAACTATTTCGTCCAACGCCACAACTTGCTGACGATCTTATCGAGACCCGAATTTGCCCTCCGTCAGTGTTTGACGAACCTTCAATCCAAGTGTATTCCTCGGGCATGAATGTTTCCCGTCGTGATTTTCTAAAGTTGGGTCTCGGCTCAGCTGCCCTAGCCGGAACCCCCCGCGCCTTCGCTAAGAAGGCCGAATCCACGGTGATCCCCAAGAGGAAATTCGGCCGCTATCCAGACGAGTTGACCGTCGTCGGGTTTGGAGGACATACGCTCTATTTCGCTGGCTCGCAAAAAGATGCGAACGCAATTATCGATCGGGCTTTTGACCTTGGCGTGAACTTTTTTGAGAACGCTTGGGCCTACCACGGAGGTCAGGCGGAAGAGTACATGGGGAACGCATTGAAGGGGAAACGGGATCAGATCTTCCTAATGACGAAGTTCAGTAATTTCCGTCAGGGTCCGGATATGGCAACCGCTGAGGAAGCAATGAACCAGCTGGAAGACTCGCTTCGTCGTCTAAAAACGGACTATCTCGACCTCTGGATGATGCATAACGTTGTTGGTGATGACGCGGAAGATGCTTATAAAAAAGGCGGTGCGATAGAGGCCCTTGAGCTCGCGAAAGAACAAGGGAAAATTCGTTACACTGGTTTCACTGGACACACTGATCCAAAGGTCCACCGGGATCTGATCGAAGGTGGCTATCCTTGGGATGGCACTTTGATGCCGGTTTCTGTAGTTGGCGCACTCCGTTCACGGGAGTTCGAAGAGGACACCATGCCGCTCTGCATTGAAAATGACATTGCAGTCTTGGGAATGAAGGGCTTTGGCGGCAGCCGTCGCACTCACCTCCACAGTCAAACCAATGCTGAGGAGGTAGTCCGCTACGCGCTCAGCTACCCTCAGGTCTGTACACAGGTGGTAGGTGTCGACAAGGTTGAATATGTGGACCAGGCAGTGGCGGCCTGTGGGGTGTCACCGATGAACGCGGCAGATCGGAGAAACTACGTGGTAAACGAAATTGAAGACGCCGAGGCGTTAGCCCATGGCGCCATTTTGTATGAGCGCGATGCCTGCGGTGGTCACGGCCATCACGCGTAGAGATCTCAAAACTTGTTGATTCTGCTGGCGAGAAAGCCCGCGCCAAATCCGTTGTCAATGTTTACGACGCTGACACCGCTCGCACAGCTATTCAGCATCGTAAGAAGTGCGGAGACTCCGCCGAAACTCGCGCCGTAGCCCACACTTGTCGGAACGGCGATAATCGGTGCCTTGACCAAACCCCCGACGACGCTGGGCAAAGCACCCTCCATCCCGGCGACCACCACCACCACACGGCAACTTCGCAATTTGTCCAAGCTGGCAAGGAGACGATGCAACCCAGCTACTCCCGCATCGTAAATCGGCTCGGTTGGATTTCCGTAAAACTCAGCGGTGATTCGAGCCTCTTCGGCTATTGGCAAATCCGAAGTTCCCGCGCACACGATTGCAATTTGACCCTCTACTAGTACTGGATTCTTGACGCGGACCTGAACCAAACGGGCCAACTCATGGTAAGTCGCCTGTGGGTAGGCTTCTACAATCGAGGAAGCTATTCCCGGTTGAACACGAGTCACCAACACATTCTGACCCCGCTCAATCATCACTGCCATGATTTCGATGATTTGTTTGACCGTCTTTCCTTCGCCGAAAACAACTTCCGCGGTGCCGTTGCGGTCTTCTCGTTCAAGATCGACCCGAGTATGTCCTAAATCGCGAAAACCCAGCACCTGGGCTTCCGCTTCTTCGAGAGAGATTTCGCCAGCCTTAAAAGCTTCAAGAATCGCTTTAGTTTCCATCCGTCTCGATTAGTTTTTCGATGGAGAGCCGCACCGCATCGATGGATCTCCCAGTCTCTTTTGCTATCCGGGAGCAATCATCATAGCCTGCCTTCCACGTGACTGATCCACCAGGTCCTACGGCCTTCTTGAATAGCACCGTGCCCCACTGAGTTTCACGTTCCACCTCCTCTCGTTTCATCTTTGTCCGCTCCCAGCGCTGCCGACGCACACCCAGACTTCCACTGTGTTGAAAAAACACGTTTTCTATGGCAGTGCGGTGAGCATTGTCCGTGAGGCAATGAACTACGGTGCCCGGCCTTCCCTTTTTAAAGAAAGCGGGCACCTGCCAGCAATCCAATGCCCCTGCCTCGCGAACGCGCTCACAGAGAAAACCGATCGCCTCACCTGACTGATCATCTAAATTTGCGGCAAGCTCCCAAACCGTATCGGTCTCAGCAGGTCCTGAGTTGCGGGATGCAGACTCTTCCAAAAGAGTGGCGTAAAGAACATTCGGTAGATTCGGGTCTTTCCTCTGACCGACCCCAATTGAGGTAGCCTTTTGCTCTCCCTCAGTCAGAGCCTCGAATTCACAGTCTCGCCCGACCAGAAGGGCAGCCCCAGTTGGTGTAGTGGTCTCCTTATCTGTTCCACCCGAGCGGTACGGGACCCCTGCCAACAATCGTGCGGTTGCCGGTGCCGGGACAGGCATCAATCCATGGGCGCAGCGAACCATCCCGCCTCCGACCTCAAGATTGCGGCACACGATTCGATCCACGCCAAGCCAGTCCCAACAAATCGCTGCACCGACCATATCAATGATGGAATCAATCGCACCGACTTCGTGAAAGTGAACGTCTTCAGGATCAAGCCCATGGACCGCGCCTTCAGCCTCGGCAAGAACTCGAAAACAGGCGATTGCGTCCTCTTTCACTTTGCCAGAAAGGGAGCTCTTCTCGATCGCGTTCCGAATGTCCTTAAAGGTACGGTGGTGGTGTTCGTGACCCTCCTCATGGGCGTGGTCATGCTTTTGGGAGTGAGAATGACCATGATCGTGGTGGTGATGGTGGTGATGAGAGTGCTGTGGATGCACATGCACGGTTGTCCGAATTCCACTGATACCCGACCGCTCATCCTGATCAAAATGAAGATTCCAACCTTCATACGGCAGCTTTTGCAACTCGGCTTGAAGAGCTTGAGGGTCCACACCAAGACCGACCATCGCTCCCAAATTCATATCTCCACTAATTCCGGAAGGACAGTTATAGACTAGAGTGGCCATGGTTTGCCTTGGTAAAACGTATTGGAACGAATGAGATGGGGATTCAGGGTGCTACAGAGCAAGTTGACACAGGCGAAAAGACTGGCAGTCTCGTGCCAATGGTCAAGCTGGAGGATCTGAAAGCGTGGTTCCGTCCGTGCCCCGGAGCACTGATCGCTTTTTCCGGCGGGGTAGACAGTTCCCTTGTGGCATTCCTTGCTCAACACTACCTCGGACGAAATCGGACCCTGGCGGTGATCTCCGCATCTCCGAGTTTGAAACTATCCGACCTGGACGCAGCGAAAGGGTTCGCCAATAGGCACGACCTCCCAATCCGGGTGATCACCACGAAGGAGATGGAGAAGCCTGATTACTTCAACAATCCGACGAATCGATGCTACTTCTGTAAACACACTCTTTACGATGAATTGGTCGACCTCGCCGCGGATTTTCCTGGCTGGTGGGTTCTAAACGGTACGAACTCAGACGATCTCGGGGACTACCGTCCCGGGATAAAAGCGGCGAATGAGTTTCAGGTAAGGTCCCCTCTTGCCGAGTGCGGAGTGAGCAAGGAAACGGTGCGGGAGATTGCAGAAGATTTCGCGCTTGAGTGTTGGGACAAACCTGCCAGCCCCTGTCTTTCCTCACGGGTCCCCTATGGCCAGCGGATCACGGTAGAAAAACTCCGGCAGATCGAGGCAGCGGAGGCCGTGGTTGAGAAGGCTGGCTTCCCGGTGAATCGGGTAAGACACTTTGGAGAGACCGCGAGGGTCGAGGTTCCGAGTGACGAGGGACATCGATTGGAGAGGGTCTCCAAGGAAATTCGAAGCGCCCTACTCCACCTCGGCTTTCTTAAGGTAGAGTTCGACGAGGAAGGTTTTGTTTCAGGGAAGCTCAACCGCGAAGTCCCAGCAGCCTCGAGGTAGCCGCGTAATTTTCTGAATTCTCTCTTGCGAAGGTCTGGAAGGCGTCCGAATTACCGTTCGAAAATCACGATGGCAATTGCGCCCACTAAGAGGGCGGAACCTGTGAGACGCCATTTGAAGAATGCAGCGACCCCCTCTCCCCTGCCAAAGAAGCGGTCCACAATAACGGTCCAGATCGCACGCGATGAATAAACGATGTTGATGAGCACCGCCTGCCCAGTAAGGCCAATCAACAGGATAACAAGCGAGGTCTGAAAACCCATGATCACCGAACCTATATAGATAGCCTTTCGCGCCTTCTGAGGCGGCGCCGGGTGCTTTCCTAAAAACGGCACGAGAATAGCCACCGTCATAAAGAGAGTCGGAGACAACCATCCAATTCCCAGCTGGCCACGGGCCTCTACGACCATGATGTCGCAGGCTGCAAACAGAACGCTAGCACCTGCTGCATAAAATGCCGCCTCTCTTCGATGCCTGGTGAATTTCCGGGGACCTCGCTGGATTAGGACGACCCCTATCGTTGCGAGGATTGCTGCGATCCACAGCCAGGTAGTGAGCTCTTTCTGGCCCGTTGCAAAGGAAAACACCGCCACAAGCAGGGTTTTCATCCCCAGAAGAGGGCCAACAATCGAAAGGTCCCCTACTTCGAGCGCCTTGACGGAAAGAATCCGGCCTAAAAACAGAGCGATCCCAGCACAAACCGCAGTGCTCCATGCACCCCAGTCAAACTCCCCCCTCGAAATAAAGAAAAGCGGAAGCGCCCAAAGAAACATCGCGACATTCGTGACGGCGATAGCCCGCCGCTTGGTCGCACCCGCAGAGAGGGACCGCTTGATTTGGAGAGATCCAGCTGCATAGAGTGTTGCTGCGCCTGCAGCACAAAGGGTGACTACCGGCACCATCTACCCGAAAAAGGGCGAGTAGTGCTAGTCCCGGAGCTGCTTTTGAGTCCCGGATTTTCGTCTGCGTCCGAAAAAAAACAACGCGCTTAGCAGAACAAGTACGACCAAAGCCAATCCCAAATGGTGCGGATCGGTTACGAAATGAATAAACGTTTCAACAGGACCCCCATCATGCCCGCTAGGATGGGCGGAAAGATGAACACCGAACGGGAAAAGCAGAAGGAGTGGAATAAAAAGCGTTTTCACAGAGACTGTCCTAACGAGTGGTGACCAGAAAGCAAATCAATAGCGATTCCGCAGTAGTAGTCCCCTATGCCCGGAAATGGTGCCGAAATTCTGAAAAATATCACGTAGTCCAGATTCCACAGGTGCTGGAATTCACGCAATTGACTCAACCCCAAACCCTAGCAAAGAAGGGGTATGGAGTATCGGCGTTTTGGTCGCACGGAGAACAATGTATCTGTGTTCAGCTTTGGGAGTATGCGGCTACCCCGGGGCTGGGACGCCAACCTCTCTCTAGATGATTTGACTACTCCAGAAAAGGACGAGATCTGCGCCACTCTCGACCGCGCATTCGAGTTGGGGATCAATCACATCGAAACCGCCAGGGGCTACGTAAATTCAGAGCAGTGGCTTGGTTTCGCACTCAAACCTCAGAAAAGGGAAAATTATTTCCTCCAGACGAAGGTAGTTCCGAGGGCTGATCCGTCAAAGTTCGAAGCCGATATCGAGCTCTCTCTCAAACTCCTTGAGACTGAATACATCGATTTCTTCTCGATGCACGGGATCAACGAGCAACAGGAGCTCGATTGGGCTCTGCGTCGGGGTGGATGCATGGAGGTGGCTCGCAGGTGGCAAAAGGAGGGTCGGATACGCCATATTGGATTTTCTACCCACGGATCCTGCCAGCTGATCGAAAAAGTAATTCGCTCGAGTGAGTTCGACTACGTCAACCTCCACTGGTACTTCATCAACCAGACCAATTGGCCAGCGGTTATGGCGGCCAGGGAAGAGGACATGGGAGTCTTCATCATCAGTCCCAGTGACAAAGGAGGGCAACTATTCAATCCTCCTGAAAAATTGGTGAGAGTCTGCAAACCTCTTCACCCGATTACGTTCAATGATCTTTTTTGTCTACGCCACCCAGAGGTTCATACCCTGAGTTTGGGAGCGGCTCGCCCATCCGACTTTGACGAGCACATCGCCGCGCTTGAATTCTACAACGATATCGAACAGACGATTTCTCCCATCGAAGAAAAATTCAATAAGACCATGCGGGAATCTTTGGGAGAGGATTGGTGGCCGGACTACAAAAACGGCTTACCATGGTACACCGAAGTACCCGGCGAGCTCAATCTACCCTACATCTTGCGGCTTTGGAGTCTCGCGAAGGGTATGGATATGGTCGATTTCGGAAAATACCGTTATGGAATGATCGAAAGTGGAGACGGTGGGAATTGGATGGGAGGGAAACCGGCAGTGAAATTTGATGAAGCTGCAATCAAGTCCCTCGTCGCAGGCCATCCCAATCGCAACCGTATTATCCCAGCACTCCACGAAGCGCATAAACTCCTGCGTGGTAAAAAGGGAAAGCGGCTATCGGAGGAATAGATCACTTTGCGATTCGGTTGAAACGTCAGGTGGGTGTTTATTACTCCGCCAATCAAATTGTGAAGTCCTGATTTCAAGTTGTCGTTTGATCGTTGGTTGTTGGTTGTGTGTTGTTAGTTGAGTGAGTGTTTCGCCCCCATGGGGGCGGCGGGATTTTCGCAGTGGACCTGAGCTGGATATCGCATCTGAAGAGAGCGGT